>JAMWDC010000105.1:3477-7134 GCA_023819025.1 Candidatus Omnitrophota bacterium
GCCCTATCACTACCCTCTGCTCGGTGCCCTGCCGGAAGGTGAGATCAAGATTAAAGGCCATCCATCCGTTCCTCTCCGCGCGGGCGTCGTTCTGTTCCAGGACAATCAATGCACCATCATAGTCGAGGAACTGGAACGATGGGAAACCTCGAGCGAATATTAAGCGGTCAATGAATCCCAGTACCGGTTCTCTGGGGGACGGGTATTGCGGAACAAATTGTTCAACTTACCGATGATACCTGTTCTTGGGAGAACCGGTACTCGGAACCGAACCTGGCGGCGGATTGTTTCGTAGGTGAATGAGTGGAATATTCCAATGGAACGAAAAACGATTGCGCCCAACATCATGCGAAGGCGGTGCTGAATTTTTCTGCACCCTATCGGAACACTTCCAAAAATTAAGGGGATCGATCATCGCTTGTCCGATAAAAAGAAGACCTTAATCCGCACCTTGGAAGACTTACATCCTGTTCAGAACCGTATCTTAAAAAAACTGAGGCTGGAACATCCGCGCTTCTGGCTATTCAAAGAGCAGCGCAGCCTTCCGTCATTCTCCGTGACCTCCCGGAAAAATCCAGCCGGCGAAAATTGCCAATGCCGAAGTGTCGAAAATAGATTCCCAAGCTTTGATTTTATGAAGCCCGATGTTTTTTATCCAAGACCTTAGGCAGGAATCCTGACGATTCTGTCGATGCCGTTGACTTATCACGATAGCCATGGGCGAAAAATGCGGGTCCGCTTAAATTTTGATCGGCAAGAGAGGGAGGCTGATTGCAGCTGCTATTTTTTGGGTTTACTCTGAAAAAGTCTTGACTTTTTTAGAGTAAGGTCTAATATCAGGCCATGATCCCGCGTACGGTCCTCTCAACGGTTTCTCAAGTTCTGGAACGCTACGGGAAAATGGCTTTTCTGAGCGGTCCAAGGCAAGTGGGTAAAACCACCTTTGCCCAATCCTACCGGAAGCGCTTCACCCAAAGTTTTTACTTCAACTGGGATGATCTCCATCACCAGAAATTATTGGTGAAAGAACCTTATTTCTTCCAGAAGGAGGACCGAGATCCCGCCAAACCTTTTCTTGTCGTCCTTGACGAAATCCATAAATATGCGAGGTGGCGGAATTACCTGAAAGGTGCCTTTGACGGTTTTAAGGAGGAGTTCCGCTTTCTCGTGACAGGAAGCGGCCGTCTGGATTTGTTTAAAAAGGGGGGAGACAGCCTTCTTGGGCGGTATTTCAGCGCGAGGCTTTTTCCCTTAAGTGTTGGAGAATTGGAAAGGACTTTCCCATCCTTGGAAGATTTTAAATCGCATCTCGGTGAAATGCCCGAACCTTCCCGCAGAAGAAAAGAGGGGTATGATCAACTGTATGAAATGAGCGGATTTCCAGAACCCTTTCTCAAGGCCGAACAAAAATTTTACCGGCTCTGGTCCAAGGAGCGGAAGACCTTGCTTCTTCGTGAAGATATTCGCAACGCAACCAATATCCGCGAAATCTCGCTTCTGGAAATGTTATCCCATTTAATCCCTGAACGTGTTGGAAATCCATTGTCTTTGAACTCCCTTCGCGAAGATGTGGGAGTGGCTTTTGAAACCATCCGGGAATGGATACTCCTCCTTGAACAGTTCTATTATTTATTTCGTTTAACGCCCTATTCGCGTCATGTGGCTCGCTCCTTAAAGAAAGAAGCCAAGGCCTACCTGTATGACTGGACGGAGATCGAAGACACCGGGATGCGTTTTGAAAACGTCGTGGCACTCCATCTATGGAAAGCGGTTCACATGTGGCGGGATGCGGGAGAAGAGTCGGTATCACTTCATTATCTCCGGGACAAGGAAAAGCGGGAAGTGGACTTCATCCTCGTCAACAAAAACAGCCCTCTTTGTTTGATCGAGTGCAAGGCCCGTGAGGAGGAGCTTTCCCCCTCACTGATTTACTTTCAAAAGAAACTGCGAATTCCCGCGGCCGTTCAACTCGTCCATAAACCCGGCATTTGCAAAAAAATTAAGGAGGCCGGATGGATCCGCTGGATTGTCTCCGCCGACCGCTGGCTCGCACTTTTGCCATAAGAGAAGGAGAGAAGCGCCTTACTCTAAATTAAGGAGAATCGGATGAACAGAATTTATCAAGGTCGAGTTACGAATGTCGAACTTGCCCATCCAGATCAGAAAGCGGCGAAGGTGAAGAAATGGCTGCCTTTCGATCCCGACCCCAAAGCCGCACGTGAGAAATGGCAGAAGGCCCTGTGGGGAAGTCCCGTACCGGTAAAAACTGCAGGCGTGCGTCGACTCCGCAGCGATTTCCAACAGCTTGAGAATCCCAGATCCCGGTACCAGTTCTCTGGGGGACGGGTATTGCGTCAGAAATTGTTCAACTTACCGCTGATACCTGTCCCTGGGAGAACCGGTACCCGGAACTGAATTTGGCTGCGGATTGTTTCGTAGGTGAATGAGTGGAATATTCCAATGGAACGAAAAAAGATTGCGCCCAGCATCATGCGAAGTCGCTGTCTGCCGTGCGAAGGCCAGGTGCGGCCGATCACGCTTCAGGAGGCCCGGCAATTCACACGCAAGTTCACGGAATGGCGGGTGAATCCCCGCGAAAAATTGATTTATGCCCGATACCGGATGAGGAATTTTCAGACGGCCATCGAATTCATCCTGGCCATCGCCCGCTTGGCAGAATCCGAAGGCCACCATCCGGATATCCACCTGACCCACTACCGCCAAGTCTGCATCTGCCTCAAGACCCATGCCGTCAACGGACTTTCCCTCAATGACCTCATGCTTGCCATGAGGATCAGCAAACTTCCCAAGAAACTCCAGGTGGCATTATGAACAACGCTTGCCATACCCACCCGGCCCACGGAAGACCAACGGTAAAAACGCCCCGGGTTGCG
Source organism: Candidatus Omnitrophota bacterium (assembly GCA_023819025.1). Taxonomy (GTDB): domain Bacteria; phylum Omnitrophota; class Omnitrophia; order Omnitrophales; family Aquincolibacteriaceae; genus JAMWDC01. The sequence goes on from JAMWDC010000105.1 coordinate 6,372, forward strand.
ATGCTCTCATGGCTCAGCCCTGCCGCACTCACCCTTTACCTCGCTTCCTATATTGTTCCGTTCCTCGAGCCATTCCGCCTGGCCCTTAACGAATACGTGCGGATGATCGGATGGGCGGTCGCGCTCGGGCTCGTCCTTGGTGGAATCGTGGATCATTACGTCCCGGCTGAATACATTTCAAAAACGCTCTCACAATCCGGAAAAAAGTCGATCGTGTACTCCGTTGGGTTAGGCTTTTTGATGAGCGCGTGCAGCCACGGAATCCTTACCCTTTCGATGGAACTGCACAAAAAAGGTGCGTCCGGTCCCGCAGTGGTCGGTTTTCTCTTAGCCAGTCCTTGGGCGAATCTGCCTATGACGGTTTTACTCGTCCGGTTTTTCGATATCTCCGGGATTCTTATCATTATGGCTGCGATCCTTGTCGCGCTCTCGACCGGATTTGCGCTCAAGTTTCTCGACGACAAAGGCCTTCTCGAAAAGAATCCAAATACCATCCAGACAGCACCCGAATATTCGATCGCCCAGGATTTCAAATCACGTATAAGAACAGTCACGTTATCCCTGGAGGATGTCCGGGGAATCTTGAAGGGGATCATGGCACTCGCAGGCATGGTCCTCGGGTGGATACTCCTTGGCGTCCTTCTGGCAAGTTTCGCTTCCGCGTACGTGCCTCCGGTGATATTCCAGCACTACTTCGCACCCACAGCCGTCGGCCTTCTTGTCACGCTCTTCGCAGCCACGCTCCTGGAAGTATGTTCCGAAG
>JAMWDC010000106.1 GCA_023819025.1 Candidatus Omnitrophota bacterium
ACCAATCTCCAAGTGCAGTGGTTTTTCCCTCATCCGATTTTGCATTGATAAAAAGACTCCGGCATTCTTCAGGCGATCGTTGAGGCATTGCTTGAGAATCATTCACCTCATCCCTGGTTTCGGAGCGGTCGGAGCGAGGTGTACGTCCGTCTTGTATCTTTCCGGCTTCCTTTCCGCCCACGGTGTAAAGCATCAAATAGTAATCGGGTGAAAGTGCGATCGGATTCTCGTCATATTTCTGGCTGACGGTTTCCAGTCCCAAAGCTTCGTCGAGTCTGGATGCCAACTGTTCTTCTGTGAAGGCGATGGCCGCCAGGCTCCCGGGCTTCATGGCTGCAACGTTCTGGCGGAATCGGGCGCGGAACTGTTCGGCTTCGGAAATGCTGTCAGGCTCCGTGTAGAAAAAGAAGACGACATCAAAATCCTTCCAGGGAAGATCAAGGCCGTCCTGCGGAGGCAGGAATTGGATATCCCCTTCGCGCACAAATTTACCTTGGATCGCCGCTTCTAAATTCGGAATGGCTTTAAGGTGGACATGCTCATTCTTTTCACAGGCAGTCACCTTCATTTTGAAAAGATTTGCGGCCACAAGAGAGACACGCAGATCCCCGGCGCCGAAATCGAGGAGATGTTTCCCTTCCAAGGAACCCGCGGATGTCTCCATATCTTTGAAGGCCTGTACTAATTCCGGATACGGCGTCGGCAGATGAACCGATCCGTCTTCGAGCTCTCCGAATCGAAACTCGTTCGCCTCGACAAAATCTTGAAGTTCCCGTGCACGTACCCTGGTTTCCGGATCAAATGGATGGAGAACCGATAATGACTTCCAGTCACCCCGTGCTTCGGAACGCTCTAATTTCGCCGGTTCGGCGGGTGTGGATGTTGCGGGTAATTGGGCTCGGAACCCATACATGGGAATAACCATATCCGCCGCCTGGCGAGTTAAATTCTCATGACGGATAAAGGTATGAGTCACGTTAAACCCCAAATCTTTCAGGATACGACGCTGGGCTTCCAAGAATTTTTCGATCCGGGCAACATCCGTGTTTTTCAAATGCCGTGCTTCTTCATAGGTTAACCCCGGCCATTTCGGCTCAAGCTCGCTTAGAAAAATCATCTTCCCGCCAGGCTTTAATATTCGTTTCATCTCAAGATAAAATTCTCGCAAATCACTCTCGTCGGACCACCCGTCGCGTAAAATGGTGATCATGTCGAATCCGACGATGGCATCAAAAGACGCGTCGGGCAGGTCTGTATAAAACCAATCGTGGCGAATCGTGTGAACACCTGGAAACATCCGCTGTGCTGCCCGTAAAAGTTCACCGCTCATATCCAAAAGCCAAACAAACTTTCTCAGTGGAGACGGGAAACTTTCCATTTCAAAAGCAGTCCCGGAACCGATGTCAAGAATCCTCGTTTGGGCACCTTCGCTAACATCTAATCCCTCCAGGATCGGCTTCCAAAGTTCCTCGGAAAAAATCGGCCGCAAGACATTGCGGCGCTTTCCGTAATCCTGCTCCCGGTCCTTCAAAAGTGTTTGGGCAAAGATCCATTCAGGTAATCCCCCCGTGCCAGGGTGATCTTCGAAACGCGGCGTTTCGGGCGATTCAAACGGGAACGGCTCCTTGACCGACTCCCGCACCTCAGCACGTTTGGAGGAAATCAGCTGAGATGATCCGCCTCCCTCCGACGCGCGGAGAAGTTCCTCTTCAATGCGGCGGTGGAGGAGTTCTCGGGATTCGTTCGGGCGCTTGAGAATAATCCGGTAAACGGCCTTGACCTCGTCTCGCCCTTGAGGCAAAACAAATTCCGGCGCGGGCCGCGAGGCTTTGCTCAGATGACGCGACATTTCAAACGGGTGGTAACCGACGGACATTAGTCTTTTGTAATAATCCTCATGCTGCGTGTCGATCGAAGTCATCCGTGGAGAAACAATGCAATAGGAAAAACCTCTTTCTTTGAGAATCTCTTTGATATTGGTTTTGTGGAAACCTCCGAAGACCAGGACTGCCATTTTTTCATTTTGGGCGCGGGTGTATTCATCCAGACAAGAACCGATCGCCTTGTCCCTCTCATAAGCCGTCCGATAAAAATTGACTGCGTTTTGGATGGTCTTCTCCCACAGTTTGGAAAACATCATGGCCCTTGAAGTTTCGCGCGCCAGGAACCGCGCGAGATCCTGTGTCTTGAAGCGCCGGATGGTGTCCTTCATGGCCTCAAATTCTTGCTGAGTGATTTCGATTTGATTGAGACGTTTTAAAAGGCGTAAGTTTTTATGATGGCGGAAAAGTTCCCGGTCCCGGTCTGAGTCAAGATACCGACGGGCAAAATCTTCTTCCAAACTTTCGAGTTCGGCAAATAAATCCTTCGAGTCGATCGATTGAAGCTTGTCGAGGGCATCCTTTTGTTTGGTCGTTTCGCCGAGAAGGATAAGCGTCAGAAGCGGATAAGCGAGCGAGAAGGCATCTTGCGTGGATGATTTCAGATAAAGCTCTGCGGCCCTCTTGAGATAATGAATCAAATCGATTTTATTCTGCTCAAAGAGTTCTTTCGCTTTGAGCCAGGTCGTGAGCGGTTTGGGCAGGTTCCGTTTCGCAAGATTCGCCGTTTCGGTGAGGATGGTATTTAAATCTTCTTCCGTATCTTTACGGATCTCGGCTGATTTCTGATACCAGCGGATATTTTCCTGGTGGAGTTTAACTTTATCGGCCCCGATAAGTTTGAAATCCTGAGTCCGGTTGATGTGGGCATATTCGGCCCCGCCAATCCTGAGCTTATCGAGAAAGAAATAGGACACCTTTTGTTTGACGGAGGGATCGCGGATAAAACCGAAAAACTCGTCCGTAGGCACCGGACCCTCATAGCCTTCCTCAAAGACCGTAGTTACTCCCTTTTCTCTGACCAGGTAATGGATTATCTTCGCGATGTTCTCCTGGGCTTCCAACGAACTATGCGCATCTTGAATGAAGATGATCGTTTTATCGCACGTCCCTTTAAACGATTCTTCGACACGGCCCCACTGCTCTGGGATATGTATCAAATGCGGATTCGAACCGAAGGATGCGTCAAGGGGGGTACCATAGGATAGTGGATTAAAAATAAAGAGCGCGCACACAGTAATGGCGGTCAGTTTATGTCCAATATGAATATTTCCGAGCCAGATTTTCCCCTGCATATGGTGGCCGTTGGATTTGGATGTAACAGCTTAAGAGCAAAGAACTTACAAAAGTTACCTGTCGAATGAAAATCTTTCAAATTTGCTGATGAGGGATTTGTTTAATGTGAAAGGATGATCAAAATTGCTAGAATTTACTATAGGCCATTTCTCGATCTCACCCCCGTTTGAGGACATACTACGAGGAGAGCTTAAATTAAATAACATCTATATGATTTCGCAACGGCCGATGCGTACTTACAATAGCGGACATCGTCAAACAGCACTCATGCGAGCGCCCTATTCAATATTGAAAAATATCACACATGAGTCGAACGAAATGATTTGGTGAATTTCCGCGACGGCAGGATCTATTTTCTCTGGGGAAAGTCGACCGGTAATTTCAAAAGTTCGAATGATCTCGACCGATAACTGGTATATTCGATGTTACAGTCTGTAAAGTTTTTTATCGCACGATGTGACAAAAAATCCCATCCATTAACTTCACGCTATACGAAGTCACCTAATTTCTGAAGGATCATTTTAAAATCAAGACACGGAAATGATTCGCAGACGGCTTGGCATACAATTTGATCTTATCCATTATGACGTTTGAACCCGTATCAAGAAAAGGAGGTAACCGCCATGGATTTGATCAGACGAGATAGAGACCTTTGGGATCCCTTTGATATCGTATCGGATCTCCAAAGGGAGATGAACAGGATTTTCAACCGCTCGATCACAAGTCGGGAGGGGTGGACACGGGGTTTCCAACCCAGCATTGAAGTTGAGGATGAAAATGACCACTTTGTCCTTCGTGCCGATGCCCCGGGATTGAAGAAAGAAGATTTTTCCATTTCTATCCAGGGCAATCATCTAACACTCAAGGGCGAGAGAAAGGTCGAAAAGGAAAATAAAGGCAAGGGTTATTACTATTCCGAGCGCTCGTATGGAGCTTTTGCCCGAACGTTCGAATTTCCCGCAGAGATTCAAGCGGACAAAGCAAAGGCCAATTACAAGGACGGCGTTTTGGAGGTCATCCTTCCGAAGTCGGAAAGTTCGAAGCCCAAACAAATCAATGTGGAAATCAAATGAGGGGGCCGGATTTTTGCTCCCTCTTTTTTCTATTTCGAGGAATTTGAAATGCGGAGTCTCAAAAATAAATCTGTCGTAACGCCCGATGGCAACGTTAAAATGATTGGGTTAGGGGCAACGGCAAAATTGCCGCTACGACTGTGCCATTGGATTTTTAAGATATTTTGAAGTGAAGGTAACCGTTGCTCCAAATCATAGATCTTTAGATGGAGGGTTCGCCATGACAAACTCACCCGAAGAAATCAAGGCACCGAAATGGGCCGTCACCGTGATCGGCATTCTCGCCTTTCTGCTCGTTTTTCAGACAGGAGGTTTTCTCTACTATCTTTTTCACAAAGATAAAACAACGCATACAGAACCGAAAATCATCCACCGTCCCTTCAACTATCCGATTTACCGATCGAAGCATGCGAACCCGCCGGCTTCTCAATCCCGGAATCAAAAACAAGATCAGACACATTTCCCCTATCCCCAACCGAGATCCTTCATGAACGATCCTTTTGCCGAAGACCCTTTTACCTCCATGGCAAGGCTCCAGGATCGAATGAACCGCATCTTTGATTCCTTAATGTCCTACGGACCGCTGATGGGGAATGCCTTCGAAGACAGCGACGCTTTTGATTTCACGCCGACGATGGATCTTCAAGAAAAAGGCAATAGCTATGTTGTGACCGTGGACCTCCCGGGGCTGGAGAAAGATAAAATTGATATTTCGGTCCGGGGGAATCTCCTGACCATCCAGGGCGTGCGAAAGACAGAATCCGAATCCAAAGACGCATCGGGCGGTTTCTATACCCAAGAGCGAAGCTACGGCTCTTTCTCGCGGACCATCACCTTGCCCGGCCCCGTCGACGAATCCAATATCAAGGCCGAATATCAGAATGGGGTCCTGATTATCTCTCTGCCAAAAATTGAAAAGGCAGAGAGTACCCGAAAAATCAATGTGGTGTAAAAATCGACGGCCGCTGAAACGAGGAAGCGATTGCGGCTGAGTGTGTCAAGAATATAGCGAGGAAGCGAAGCAAGACATTGTTTGGGGGAGTAGAGGGTAATCCCTTGCTCCGCCGTGCGGTGAATCCTTTTTCGATTACTGACCGATTTTCAGAAATCGGAAAATGGGAAAGACGATAAATTGCTGTGCCCTTACTCATTGCCGCTTTGCAGGCGAAGGCCTTTGAGGATAGCCACCGGCCACGCATTCCGATTGTCTCGAGTTACCTCAGCGACAAAAACGTCGGAACGCCGTTTGAGCATAGCTACAAAAGGCAGATAGTAGCACGGCACCGTGGCAAGGACCCGTCTTCTGGAATCCAGAGCCTTTTCGACCAATTCCCGGAATCTTGGAGAAACAATCTCCATTTTCCCGATTTCATCAAGGATCAGGATATCCGATTGTTCCATCCCCTTCTCGATCGCCGGGTTGATGACCTCCTCGATGGCCTGAAGATCAACACCGTACGGGCCGACCCGTACCGGGCTCGCGAAGCCGATCTTTGACAAAACCCGCAGTTTCCCATTGAAGGTTTTTACCAAAAACCCGGTTCGCGCACCATTGCGGCGGATCTCTTCCGTATAAAACCCGCCGACTTTCAACCAATCCAGCTCTTTGAGAACCTCACGTACGACCGTCGTCTTGCCGATTCCCGGACGGCCTGACAGAAACAAATTTTTGGCATGGCGCACAAGACTGACAAGGTCATACCTCAGATTGTTGACTAAACGGGGCATCATCGCGTCCGTGATCTCGACCGGACAGGATCGGTAATACACCTTCCGTTTTATTCCACCCTGTCAGGATTGAGCATCCATTTCGATTGCCAATCCGTTTCCCCTTTTTGTTCCAAACAAAGAATTCCTGCTGGCAAAAATTCCGTCATCTCGGAAGATTCAGAGGATTTCGAACCACTCAAAAGACAAACCGCGAGTTTGCCAAGGAAAGGGACATGCCCCACAACCAACAGGGAACCATCCGCTTTCTCACAGGAAAACCCCCGAATCTTTTCGACAATTTCATCCACCGAATCATTCGGACTCAACCCGTCATGTGCTTCACAAATCACCGGCAGTCCCATGCCTTCAACCATCGTTTGAGCGGTTTCCTTGGCCCGGGTCTTCGTACTGTGCCACACCGCATCGAGCGTAATCCCTGACTTTTTAAGATACGCTGCGACCTTTTGAACGTCCTCTTTCCCTTTGTCGGTCAAAGGCTTATCGGGATTGACGGATTCCGGCATCGCCTCACCATGCCGCATCAAATACAATTTCATGATTTCAACCTCTGAGTTTAGCGTTGACTTACTGAAAGGTTGAATCGAACGGCCTCAGAATCACGGGGAAATTGTTTTGCCGCAATTTTTTTTACCAATCCATCAATTCCTCGTGGCTCCTTCGAACTGAAAAGTCGCATGCGTCACATGAAAATCGCTCTCCAGAAAGCGGCACATTCGATCCCGCAAGACTTCGCAATCGGAAACTTTAAGAGAAGGATCCACCACAAGATGCGCCGTCAGCATATACATATGGGAAGTGATTTCCCAAATGTGAATGTCGTGGATATCCTCGACTTCATTAAAATTTTTCTTCAGGGCGCGAAGAATTTCCTGCGGTTGAATATCTTGCGGGTAGGATTCCAAAAGGACACAGATAGAATCCTTCAAAAGCCCCCAACACCAGCTTAGGATGACAAGGGCAATCACGGCACTGATGAGAGGATCGACCCAAAGCCAGCCACGGTAATGAATCACGGCAGCCGCGATCACCACGCCGATCGAAGAAACGGCATCCGCGAGCATGTGCAGAAAAGCACTGCGCACGTTGATATCCTTGCGTTCACTATCGTTAAGGATCAGGTGAGTCAAACGCT
>JAMWDC010000107.1 GCA_023819025.1 Candidatus Omnitrophota bacterium
TTATGAAGTTGCGACCTCTAAGCCTCAGTTCGATCCAGAGACACGCCTTTGTTTTCCTTCTGATCTGTGTCCTCGGCGGAATCATTTATTCCAACTCCTTCGCGGTGGATTATCAGTGGGATGATACCGAATGGATTGAAAATAATTATGAAATCAGAAATATCGCGAATCTCGATTTGATATGGAAACAGTCAGAACTACGGTTCATCACGCATTTAACATTTGCCCTGAATTATTATTTCCACGGGCTGAGGACGTTCGGTTACCATCTAGTGAACTGGATAATTCATCTTGGCGGAAGCCTCCTGGTTTATTTTTTAGTTTTGTTTTTGTTTAAGACACCGGCCTTGCGAAATGTTTCCTATGCGTCCCATGGTGTCAGAACGGCCTTCTTCGGAAGTCTTATTTTTTTGACCCATCCGATCCAGACTCAGGCGGTTACCTACCTTGTCCAGCGCGCGACAAGTCTGGCCACCTTATTATATTTAGCTGTCCTGATTCTTTACCTTAAGGCACGAATCGAACGGAAAAAGCTTTATTACGGGATGGCGGTTCTCATTGCCGCCCCTACCGTGTTGACCAAACCGATTGTGGGAACTCTGCCTATAGCCCTCCTGCTTCTGGAAGTATTCTTTATGAGGAGCTGGCCCAAGAAATGGTACCTATTTGTTTTGGCCCTGTCATTTTTTGGATTGTTGGGGGGTATCCTTACTGCCTTGTCGCCTTATCGCACGAGCGATATGCCCTTTTCGGCCATTTTCTTTAGGGAACCGGGTTCGCCGGACCGCTGGGAATATTTCTTGACCCAGTTGAACGTCCTCCGGACCTATTTAAGACTCCTGGTATTACCGGTCCGCCAGAATCTCGATTATGATTATCCGATTTCTTATACGCTACTGGACTGGAAGACGTTTCTCTCGTTCGTGCTGTTGCTTGAAATTTTCCTTTTGGGCTTTTTGCTTTATAAAAAACAACGCCTTATCTCTTTCGGAATTTTTTGGTTTTTTCTGACGCTGAGTCTCGAGTCCAGTATTTTCCCCCTAAAGGACGTTATTTTTGAACACCGGCTTTATCTTCCGATGGTTGGATTTGCAATCGTTCTGCCTCGTATGGTTGACGCGATGGTTCCCAGCGAGAAAAAGGCCTTCATGGTTTTGTGCGTGATCGTGGTGGTTTTTTCCGTGATGACCTACAAGCGAAATAGTTTGTGGGCGGATGGTGTTGCGTTGTGGCAGGATACTGTGCAAAAATCGCCTCACAAGGCTCGGCCTTACAATCATCTCGGTCTTTCCTATTTAAGATTAGGGAAATTTGATCAAGCCATTGCTTGTTTTCAAAAATCCCTTGAGATCGATCCCAATTATCATATCGCCCTGCATAATATTGGAATCTCATACGAGATGAAGGGTGACAAAGATCAAGCCATTGCTTACTATGAACAAACGCTGGATAAACCTTTTACGGCAGCCGATGCGCTCAAGCGATTAGGGAATATTTATTTGGAGAAAGAGGATTATGGGCGGGCGTTAGAGTATTCCCGCAGGGCCGTTGAAATGTACCGCTTTTTCATTGAGGGGTACATGAATTTAGCGCTCGTTTACCAGCGGACACGAGATTTCAAGCAGGCCATCGAAAATTATAAGACGGTTCTGAAACTCGATCCTCGTCATATCTCAGCTTACAACGGATTAGGTTACAGCTTTACGGAGTTACGGATGTATGATCAGGCCCTCTTTTATTACCAAAAGGTCTTGAGTCTCGGCGGATGGTCTCCGCAAACTTTGAGTAATTTGGCGTTCGTTTATAACCAGATCGGTTATTATGATTTAGCTGTTTATTATGCTGAAAGGGCGAAGGAAATCGATCCGAACAATGCGGAAATTTATAACAACTTGGGTGTTGCGCAGGCCCAGACCGGGAAATACCTTTCCGCGGTAGAATCTTTCAAAAAAGCACTTGATCTCAATCCTAAATATGTCGAGGCCTGCAATAATTTAGGGGCGGCCTATGGTTCGCAAGGCGATACGGAAAATGAAACCAAGTATTATAAAAAAGCGCTTGAGATAAATCCCCAATATAGCGAGGCCTATTACAACTTGGGATATTCTTATGAAGAGCGGGGTAAGATCAAAGACGCCGTCGGCTGTTATCGGAAGGTGTTGGAGTTATCACCCCTGCATTCGAGTGCCAGAAGCCGTCTGTCGGGACTGGAAAAAAAGAAAGAAGGTTAAACAACAGCCTTATTTTTTATATTTTTTAAAAGTCCACGTTGACATCCGCATGAGCCCATGTTATAGTATCGTCACACCACTAAGCGTAAGTCGAGGTAATTCATAACGTTATGAAAAACAAGAAGGTTCTAGCCTTCTTTTTCTTTTTTTCTATCCCTTTGATTTTTCTTCCATCTACGTATGCCGCATGGGTTTGGTCCCCCGAAGCGGGCAAGTTTGTCAATCCCGAAGGTGCGGTTCAGGATACCGCCGAAGAACAATACGACTACGCGATGCGCCTTTACAAAGAGAACGATCTTGATGAGGCGGCGAAACAATTCAAAAACTTGGTTAAGAAGTTTCCCAATGCCCGCCTCGCCGCTGAGTCGCAGTACCGTTTAGGTACAATCTACGAAGAGAAAGGGGATTATGTTAAAGCGTTTAAAGCATACAAGACCCTCGTCGAATCCTATCCCCAAAGCGAACGGTTGAATGAAGTTGTGGAACGTGAATTCCGGATCGGAAATGTTTTTCTCTCTGGCAAGAAAGGTAAATTGATGGGGGTAGAAATTCTCCCATCGCTACCCCGTGCGGCCGAAATTTTCGAGCATATTGTCAAACAGGCGCCTTACAGCGAGTGGGGTGATCAAGCCCAGTTTCGTTTGGGTCTGACGTATAAGAAATGGGGGCATTATGAAGAGGCTGTCGGGGCCTTTCAGACTTTTATCGATCAATATCCCCAAAGTGAACTATTGCCCGATGCCCAGTTCCAGTTGGCCGAGACGACGTTTTTGAGATCGGCTGCCGCGAGCCGTGATCAGCGGGTCCTGGATGAAGCCTCCGATCAGGTCTCCCAGTTCCTGGAGCGATATCCCGACTCGACCGCGTCAGAGAAAGTAGCGAAGCTTCGGCAGGAGATTGACGAGAAAAATGCGGAGAAAAACTATCGGATTGGTTTGTATTATGAAAGGGAAAATTATTTGACGAGCGCATTCATCTACTATTCGGATGTCGCAGAAACTTACGCGCACACCAAATGGGGTGAGAAGGCGGCTGAGAAATTGAACCAGCTCAAACGGCCGGTGGATTATTTGTCGAGTCAGGAGAAGGAGATTCAACAGGAGATGGATGTGCTCCAGGCGAAACTGACGGGTTTGAAGGATGAGGAGTCCCTGGAGAGGGGCCGCGTGAAACGTCAGATGGAGCGACTCGAGAAGCGTCAGAAATCCATCGAAAAAAGCAAGGGTGAAAGCCTGGAACGGCGTGAACAGGATATCCGGCGTCGTGAGCGTGAACTGAAGGATAAATTCAAGGCCTTGGAATCGAAAAAGAAGCTTCAGGCGAAAAATCCTTCTGAGGATTTTAAGCGAGCCATCGACCGTTGGACCGCTTCGTTGGAGTCGGAACGTTCGCAGCTGGATCGGGAAAAACAGCAGCTTCAGGTTTGGCGCGAGACACTCGGAGTGAAATCATCCCGCGTGCCTCTGGAGTTTCTGCCCTTTGTGGGGGAACCGGTTTCGGAGTTGGATAAGGTACGACGTTTTGACGCCAAGCGGCTTTATAAGGTATCCAATGAGAAAAAGATACTTTTGGGAGAGAAAGAAGTTTTGTATAAACAATACAACGAATTGAGCGCGCTTTTAGCCGATCTTGAAGCCAAGCAGCTGGAGATGGACGAGGATGGACGTAATTTGGAGACAGCACAGCACATCGGCAATGAGGAATTGGAGATCCAACGCATGAGACTTGCAGGGCTGCGTTCTGGGGTGGACGAAATCAGGAAGACGTTGGATAAAAAGCGCAAAATCTACGAAGAAAATTACGGCCCCGCCCATTGGCTGTCTTGGATGAATGTTCCGAAACAAGTGGTGACGACCTCGGCCGGCGCCGTTCGAAAGTCTGTAAATCAATCCTTGACATGGGCCAATCCTTTTGATGGAGGCGAGCCGGGGCTAGCGGAGAAAAGCCCTGAAGAACTTGCCGAACTCGAGATGCATTTGAAAGAAAAAATCGTGGCCCAGAGAAATGTCACGGAAACCCTCAGCCGGGCATTTGATGACGAACTGGCTTTGCAGGAACAGAATCGGATGGCTGCCGCTCTCGAAAGCGAAGAACCGGTGGACCTGAATGAATTGCGCCGTTCAATCAAGATGCTGGAGAAAGATATCCGCGCCCGTTTTGAAGACATTGACGATCGTCATAAACGGAAGAAGGAATTGCTGAAAAATCTCGATCAGCTAATGAAACAAAACATGGCCGAAGAAACAATCCTGGTAAAGGCCGGCCGCGCAGCAGCATCGCCGGGTGTGGTGTTTGTTAAATTTTGGCGCGCCTTTATTTTTGGCTTACCGGATAAGGATGTGACATTAACCCATTCCGCGGAATTGTTGGATGCGGACTCGAAAATTGCTGGACAAGCCAAGGAATTAAAGGATGAAATTGAAGTAGAAAGCCTTATGATCGAAGCTCAAAACCGGCAAATCTTAAGGCTTCAGAAGGAGTTGGAAATTTTGAAAGCCCGTGCGTCCCTGTCCGGTGGTTATAAATTTCGTTCTGCCTTCGTAAGGGTTCCTTACGCCATTATTGGGGAAGCCATTGATAGTGCCCGAAGGGTGATCCCGGCCAAGGATCGCCATGAGAAATTGATCGGCCGGTTGGATGAAGAAACTCAGTCCCTTGAAAAATTAAGGACCCGGCTCAAAGAGGTTCAGTCTGCGATTGCATCCAAAGAAATGCCTTCCCCGCCGACCGTGGCTGAAGAGACAACCGATCAGGAGCCCGTTCGAGCCGCGGCGGAATCCGAGGGTGTTCCACAAAAGGCCGCCGGCGAGAAGGAACTCGAGACGGAAATCCAAACGCTTGCTCGCGCGCTCAAAATACAGCAGGATCTTTATCGCCGCGAAAAGGCAGCTTATGAAGCGCAATTGCGCGCCCTCGGGCTTGAAACGAAAGAAAGCAAAAAAGGTTTTGAGGATCATTATGAAAAATATTCAAAGCAGCAACGGGAGCTGCAAGATGAGATGCGGGAGATTACCGAAGATTTGAGGAAGACGATCCTTAAAGAGCAGGAGCTCGAGCGCGCAGAGAACGACATTCTTGCCAAGCGGATTGACCGGATCGACCGGTTTCTTCTCAAGGTAACATCCAAGGCGGTTTCTCAGGATTTATTGACCGAGCGCCAGCGTCTGGAGGAACGGGTGGCTCAGATTGAATTGCGCAATGATTTTCTTACGAAAGAATTAGAACGTTTTCAACTCGCCGACAACGCCCGCCGATGAAATCTAAAGCATTTGTTCTTTCCCTCTTGATGATACCACTTGTGGGCATCGGGTGTGGATATACCCAGAAGCAGATCCTGCCCAATAATATAAAGACGATTTATGTGGATACCGTCAAAAATGAAATTCCGCTGTCTGCTGTTTACGCGTATCAGCCGGGGTTGGAGATGGATATTACCAATGCTATCATCCGCCGGTTTCATATAGACGGTAATGTCCGTGTGGTCTCCCACGAAGAGGCGGACGCGATTTTACAGACAAAACTGATCGGATTCGAACAGGAAGGCCTGCGTTTTGACAGCCTCGAGTCTATCGAGGAATACCGCTTGTTTGTCGTTGTATCATTCAAATTGGTGGATGCAAAGACTCACGGCGTCATTTTGGAAGAACCCAATTTTGTGGGGGATACGGAATATTTCGTCAGCAGCGTTCGTTCCTTGGGCCGCGAGGAAGCGGCAGCGCGGGCGGTCCAACGTTTGGCCAAAAATGTTGTGGACCGGATCGTCGAAGATTGGTAACTTTGGTTTTTAATTTCCGATCATCTTGCGGTTTCATTTGTGAACAAAATCGTATTTCTTCTTATCGGTCATCCATTTCTCGTCGATGAAAAATTTCAAACCCTGGTCGGCGAAATCCAGAAGAAAATCACAAACCAGATTTCCGTCCAGACCTTTTGCCTGACAGAAATTTCCTTGGGTGAGATCTTGACCCAGGCGCGAACCCTTCCGTTCCTTGCCGAGGCCCAAGTTTTCCGCATCCGCGAGATCGAAACGATCCCAAAGGACGATCTGGGGAAATTGGAGACTTATCTTGCACGTCCCGCCCCGGCGACTTATCTTGTTTTAGAAGCCGAATCCCTCGAAAAAAAATCAGCCCTGATCGAGCTGATACGCCGGTACGGGCATGTTTTCGCACTTGACGATCGTTCGGTGGAAACGGCCAGCGCACGTTTGATTCAGGAAAAGTTGAAACGTTTTGGCAAAACCATGAACCCCGAGGTACAGGAACGGCTTTTAGAAGGCATCGGTCCCGTACCAACTTTTCTAAATTCAGTCCTCGATCAGCTGATTGCATATGCAGGCAATCAAAAGCAGATTACGGAATCCATGGTCGAGGCTTTTAAGGTCAAGTTGAATCATATCGATGGTTTTGAGCTTGCGAACGCCATCGGATCGCAGAAGACCCAAGAATCACTTCGCATGCTCAAAGAACTTCTGCGGCAGAATGATGAGGATGTTGTTGCTCTCCTCGGGCTTTTGCATTGGCAACTGAGGCGTCTCTGGGAAGCGAGGGTTCTGTTGGACGAGGGTAAACGTGAGGAGGTGGTTTTGAAAAGGTGTTCCGTTCCTCCGCAGTATGGGCCCTTTTTTATACGGCAGGTCAAGGGTTTTACTCGGACAAGGCTCGAGGATGTTTTGGAACGGTTGTTTTGGATTGATTGGCAATTGAAAACCGGCCGCGTCGACGGTCCGGCTGCATTGGAGGCCTGGGTGATTCGTGCAACCGCGGGTTAAGCGGACTTCGGTTTTGAGTCCGCCGTTTTGTCTTGAATCTTTCTGAGGAACTTCGCGATCCGCGATTTTCTTCGATCCGCCCGGTTGCGGGGGATAAT
>JAMWDC010000108.1:0-3665 GCA_023819025.1 Candidatus Omnitrophota bacterium
GGGGACAACGCTGATTAAACGCGTTTTCCCCTTCGATTCGGCCAAATGAACTTCGCTCAAATCATTGGCTAACAGCTTAAAATCCGGAGCCTTATCCCCTTTTTTGAGTTCGGGTCCTAAAAGAGTCAACGGATTGCCCTTAAAAGTCACCGCGCCTTTTCGTTCTTTTTCATTCATCTAAAACCCTCCAAAAATACTACCGGATGAAGTTTCTCTCGCAGGTTTTGTCTAAACCTGCCCTCTCGAAAATCCCAAGAGGGAGTCAGTATAACAAACCCATAGGAAGAGGACAAGCTGAGGAAAACCAATAGGGATATTCGTGTTTTAGGACTAGCCGTCCGTTTTTTTCATCGGTCAATCGCCCTTCACGGACAGCCGGACGACCGTTGACAAAAACCCACTGGATCCCGCGGCTTGGGATCGTCGGATTTTTATAGGTCGCAAGATCCGTCACCGTTTCAGGATCGAAAAGGACCAAATCCGCATAATAACCCGTCTGGATCCGTCCCCGCCTTTCGACCCCGTAATATTCAGCCACCAGCGACGTCATCTTCTGAATGGTTTCGGCGAGACCGAGAATTTCCGATTCCCGGATATAATACCGAAACATTTTCGGAAAGGTTCCGTAAAACCTCGGATGAGGCTGGGAACCCCCGTCGGCAATGCTGTCCGAGCCGATCGCCACGTACGGCCTTGCAATAATCCGATCGACGATATCCTGTTTTTGCGAAAAATAAAATGCACTGACCTCAAACGAGGTATCCGCCAAAATTTTCATTAAAAACACCTCCGGCGTGAGGTGAGTTTGACGGGCAATAGCCGCGATCGATTGCCCCTGATAAGCGGCATAATCGGGATGCCGGGTGGATGCGATCATAATGGTATCCCAGTTTGTCTTGTCATGCTTCGCATAGTTCCGGATCGCACGCAGGATTTTTTTTCGGTTCGAAGGGTTCTTGAAAAATTCCACCCGGTCTTCCCGTTTATAAAGGGGGGGAGGCAAACTGATTCCCAGTTCGGCATAACCGGAATCATACGGATAGGCGTCGGCAAGAATCCGCACACCCCGTCTGCGTGCTTCCTCGATAATGCCCAAGGCATCGTCGATCTTCGGCCAATTTTTTTCGCCGGCGATTTTGAGGTGACAGACTTGAACAGGGGCGTTTGATTTTTCCGCAATCGCAATGACTTCGCGCAGCGACTCTAAAATCGCCGACCGCTCGCTTCGAATATGAAAAGCACAAACTCCCTCATGCCGCGCCGCTTCGCTGCAAAGTTCGATGAGTTCATTTTCTTTTGCATAAAGACCCGGCAAATAACGAAGCCCAAAAGAAATCCCGAAAGCCCCTTGTCCCATGGCTTCGGTAAGCATCGTTTTCATCTGTTGGATCTCGTCGGCCGATGCGGCCCGACTCGACAATCCCATCACCGCGGATCTCAGATTGCCGTGGCCGACAAGTCCGATAAAATTCGTTCGAACCCCTTTTAATTGGACCTCCTCGCCATAGCCCTTAAAGGTTGTCCACGTAATCTTGTCAGGCAGAAGAACCCCTTCGCGTGCCCAGATTTCCCGAATGCGTTCACTATGCCCGCCCAGAATCGGAGCTGCAGACATCCCGCAGTTGCCGATGATTTCGGTCGTTACTCCCTGAGATAACTTGTTTGCAAGGCGAGGATAAATAAAGGGATTAAAATCGGAATGGGTGTGCGCATCGATGAAACCGGGTGCGAGCACCCACCCTTCTCCATCAATAACCTCCCGGGCATTGACGGGTGACAAGTTGCCCACATCGGCAATGTACTCATGACTGATGGCCACATCCGCCTCGAATCCCTGGGCAGATTTCCCGTCGAAAACCAGGACGTTCTCGATAAGAAAATCGTAGGCCTTCTCCTCGGCCAATCCCGCCGGAATGAAAAGAAAAAGGAAAACATCGAAGAGAACGAATCGACGGAGGAACCTGAACTTCAGCAATAATTCCATAAAATAAAACACCTAAAGAAAATGTCCGGATTTAGTCGATGCACGAAATGCTCCCCTTTCCAACAGAATGTCCAACATGCCATGGGAATCCCGCTTGAACGCGCCCGTGTGCGGGGCATCTCAATCCGCATTCCAGAGTTTAAAACAATTCCATTTGCCCCGAAACGGATGGAATCGCGCTACGCTCTTCGGCACTCCGAAAAATCTTCACCTTTCCGTAAACGCCGTCATAACCTGGGATTAATTCCACTTCCTGATTGCGGACTTTGATAATGCCTTCGAGGACACGGGGATGGGAATGATTTTTTAAATCGGTTTCGGAGCGCTCCAAGAGAATATCAATCTCGGCACCCAATCCCTGAATCATCCGTTCATATTCCTCTTGGACGGCCCTGGAATTTAGGGTCTTCCCAAATGCATCCGCAATAATTTCATCAAGCGGAACCATATTCTTAAACGGAATTTTTCCGGATAGCGCCTGTCCAGCCGGCCGATCCGCCAAAGATTCTACGCGATGCATGACTCCGATGGTCAGTTTTTTCCCGCATTTCGGACAGGTGCAATCGTGTTCCTGGGTCACCTTCGGTTCAAAAACGATATTGCAGTTCCGGTGACCGTCAAAATGGTATTTGCCTTCGGAAGGAAAAAACTCGATGGTATAAAGAAAGCGGCCGGGGTCCCCTTTCTTGATGACCTCCACAATCTCGTGATAGTCCATCGCACAATCCAACACGTTTGCTTCGCGCCCGATTCGCGAAGGGGAATGGGAATCCGAATTCGAGATCAACGTCACCCGGTCAAGTTTGGACAAACGCCGGTTCATTGCCGGATCCGAAGAGAGCCCTGTTTCGATGGCATAGATATTCTTTGCTTGTTCTTCAAAACACTCCTCCAAGGAATCAAAGCCGGACTCGGAGCCAAAAACCGAAAACCAGGGTGTCCAAGCGTGTGCGGGCACCAGCAGACAATCCGTCGAAATATCAAGCACTAACTTCACTAAGTCTTTCACATGCATTCCGAAAATCGGACGTCCGTCGCTTGAGAGTTTGCCGCGTTGTTCCAGGGCGGAATTGATCTTCTGGGCTACTTCAAAAGAAGGGGAAAAAATCAAGGTATGAATTTTCCTGGTTTTCCCTTTGGCCGAAAAAATATTACTGACCTCGACGGTCAAGATAAAACGCACCGGCGATGACTGGTTCCTGAGCTTGAACAGACCATTCCCCAAAGGTTCCAGAGATCCTTGAAGTTCGGCAAAATACTGCGGATGGGTAAAATCACCGGTAGCGAGAAGGTTGATTCCCTTTACTTCGGCGTATCGCGCCAGCGTTTGAACCTCCATCTCACGGGATGTAGCACGACTGTACTTGGAATGAATGTGAAAATCAGCAATGATCCGCATGGACACCGCCGCCCGTTAACAAAATTGGCAACCAAGATATCAAACAAAGGGGCGTGCCGCAATCGATTCGATGGAAAGACCCATCATTTCCGAAAGCCGCGTTTTTTATAACCGACCTTCACCACCGTATGGATCCCCCCACGAACATAGAAATCACCCTCGATTTGGATCCACCGTGGCCGGACAGCCTTCACCAAATCGTCAAGGATTCGATTGGTCACGGCCTCATGGAAGGCGCCCTCGTTCCGGAAACTCCACAAATAGAACTTAAGACTTTTAAGT
>JAMWDC010000108.1:3675-7053 GCA_023819025.1 Candidatus Omnitrophota bacterium
CGCGAAATGCGGCTGTCCTGTCCGCGGACACAAACATGTGAATTCGAGACACTCAAGGCGGATTTCGTAATCCCGGTCAACATAAGGATTGGGGAATACCTCTAGTTTCTTCGAAGGACGACTCGGCATGGCGGCATTATAACATGAAGCCAACTCGATAAAGCACAAAATCGCGGCAACCTCAACATTGCCACATCTACGCAGCCAAAGAGGTACCGATTCTTCAGATCGATGGCCTCAACAGTCAACCCTGTACTTTGTTCATCCCCTGTCATAAACTTGGGGAACTCAGACATTCCCGGTGTCATCCTTAGACATGCCACGTCATTGCAAACACGGTCAAATGCCTCCTATTGATATATCGCAGACTACTATTAATAGATTTCTTGGTGCCGGAGATGAATTTTCTGATTTTCAAAAAACAGCGCATCGTGTATGCTTTTTTTAAAATCTCCGATGTCCCAAGAAGGGAACCCGACGATGAAAAATTCCGTTCAGCCTCTGAGCTTGACACCTCGAAACCTTTGGAAATATGCCTTGGCCGATCACCTCGAAATGAGATGCTCCCTGAGCCAGGACCAGCAGAAACCCTTATTGAGAGCACTTTGCCGCCAACGTATTCGATCCGAAAGTATCGAAATCCACCCGGCCTTCTCGATTTCGGGCTTCGTGGTTGTTATTCTCGATAAACCGGACAGACATCAGTTCTGGATCTATGCCCCTCATAGGAAAACGATCGTCAAGATTTAACCCCCGACCCCCCTTCTCCAAGCCATCGCCTCGAGCATTTATAGCGTCTTTTATTCAAAACCGACCCTTAAAAGACAACCGTGACGTCCCTACGGAGTTGACCTTTGAGTGTTCTAAAATGATACCTCTTGGTTCTGCAAGGGATGTAAAAATTGATTAGCGATGGACTTTCAGGAATTTTTAACGTGACGGCTTAGACGTGTTCGAATTCGCTGAGGCACCGATTCGAAAAGGAGAATGAATTGATCCCGACCCCTTTTTTTTGAGGCCATAATTTCAACTCGTGATAGCGATCGTCTTCACGAGTCACCAGATAATAGAGCCGCGGTTGGTCAAACCGAAGAAAAGTCTCACCCGATTCGTCAACCTGCAAATCCGGTCCCCGGAGAGACCGTGGAACGGGAACTTCGTCCCGTGTTACATAAATCTTAATATCGTTTCCGCCCCTTACCGATTTTAAATCATCCGTTTGTTCATGGCTGATCACGGCATAAACTTCATGCGCGGAGTAAAGCACTCCAAGATAATCGGTGTATTTGCCGACGTCGCGGGCATGTTCGAGCTGATCGATACGATTGGTCCACTTTCCGTGGACAAAATACCCGTGTTCAACACGGTCCCCACGGTCCCGGTAAAAACAAGTCTGTTCAGGAAAAACATCCAATTGATTGGCCAACTCCCCGCTGAGCCATCCGTCATTTTTATAACCCAGGGAGGTTTCCGCACTCATGTAACCGCATGTCTCGGCATCATAATCCTCCCGATCCATTTTGACCGAGGTCTTCGGAAGAACCGCATTTGGATTCATTTCGAGTAATCCTTTTCTGATTTTTCTTTCCATGACGGCGTAATGCCCTTCGCCGATTTGAGAATGGATAATCCGCGCTTTCGTATCCACCAAATATTTCGTTGGCCAGGATATCACCCCGTAGGCTTCCCAGACCTTAAAATCATTGTCCATATACACAGGATAGGTCACGCCAAGGCGATCCAAGGCGGCAGTAAGATTCTCCCGGTTCTTTGCAAACTGGTATTCCGGGGCGTGAATGAAAACGATTTTGAAACCGTAGGGGGTATAAAGCTTATGCCATTTTTTAAGGTATGCTAATTCGCGAAGACAGTGAATCGACGTGTAATCCCAGAAATAGAGAAGGGTAAGTTGGCGATCAAAGGCGATCTTCTTATCGGATGACTGAGTATTGAGCCAAATACCTTCGGAAGGCAGGGGCGGTGCTTTTCTGAATTCACATTTTTTTTCGCGGGAACCAGTAAAACCCAAACTCAAAACAACGAGAAAAACCAAAACGCCGAGGAAAGCAATCTTTTTCACGGTTCCCTTACACCCTTCGCGTCTGTCTCATGATGACGCGTTCATCCCGAGGTCTGTTAGGTTAATGAACGAATGATGATATACATCCTGCGGACCGTAACGACTTTTAAAATAAGAAAAACCTCCTTTTGACGTCCGGATGCTCCCGGGTAAGTTCTTCACCGGGCTTAATTCTTCATCTTTTACAAAGGTACCTGATATTGGCGGGATTTCAAGGTGGGGACAGAAATTAATCTTAACGTGGGAGTTTTGTAAGTCTTTTTATATCAGCCACTTCCGACTTCGACAAAAACCGCCCGTGACCAGGGCCAAGTTTTCCGAGTGCGATGGGACCAAAGGAAATTCGAACAAGATGGAGCACGTTATAACCGACTTTTTCAAACATTCTTCGAATTTCTCTCTTTTTCCCTTCGCGGATCAATAGACGGACGATCCGCCGCGTCAAATTTTCCAATTTCTCGACTTTCGCCACCCCTTCGGACAGCATCATTCCGGCCAAAAGCTTCGATTTGTCGGCCGGTTCCAACGGCCGATTCAATCTGACCTCATACCACTTTTTAACCTGAAACTTTGGATGCGCCAAACGATTGGCCAGTTCGCCGTCATTGGTAAAAAAAAGGAGCCCTGAAGAATCTCGGTCAAGCCGGCCCACTGGAAAGACACGTGTACGGTTCGAACTCGGCTGTCGGGATCCTCGGATCAGATTCCGCGGCAAAAGTTCATAGACGGTCTTTTTTGCATGGGGATCCGAGGCCGTTGTCGTATATCCTTCAGGTTTATTCAAGATGTAATAAACATACCTTTGAGGTTCGACAAGACGGCCGCGGAACAGGATCACGTCATGATCTGGATCCACCTCAAGGCTAACCTCTCGCACCACTTTACCATTGACGACCACCGCGCCATTTTTGACATGGATCTCGCACTTGCGTCTGGAATCGATCCCTCCTAAAGCTAAGGCGCGCGCGATCCTCATTTCTTCAATTCCAAATAATAAAGCGTTTTGCCGGCGTTTCCGTACTTCAACTCATAATTGGTCCTGAAGGCAACATCTGCTAACCGCTGATTGACTCCTTGACGTACCCCGCTCCAGTGGATCCCGGTCTGGGATACAGCTTTGTTGATTTCGGAAAAATAATCCCCATCATCCGTCGCCACTTCAACCAATCCGCCAGATTTGAGTTTTTGGTGAAGCATCAAAAGAAAACCTGCGTTGATCAACCGTCGTTTCCGGTGCCTGCGCTTAGGCCAGGGATCCGGGAAATAGACATGGAAAACGGAAACGGATTCGGGAGGGA
>JAMWDC010000109.1 GCA_023819025.1 Candidatus Omnitrophota bacterium
TTGCCGCCATTGGTTACATTTTCATTTTGAGCTTTGTTCCCCTTCTGCTTAAAAAAGGAAATAAATTTGCCCAGTTTCACGGAAAGCAGGCACTGGTCTTGTGCATTCTGGAGACGGGCGCCTGCATTTTGAAAGCGGTTCCGGCATTGGGCGACCTCGTATTTACGGTAGCCTTTGTTGTTTTCGGGATCCTCTCCCTGATTGGCATTGTGAAAGTGCTCATGGGAGAATACTGGGAGATGCCGATCATTTACGAGATTGCCAACCGAATCACGCTCTAGGTAACACTCTAGCCGACATTTTTTCATTTCGTAGATTATTCTTGTTCTTCGGGATTGTTGCCGAAATGATCCAGGGCGAAGGCCTTCAAGAAGGGAGTAAATTTTTTCTAGCGGTGCGGTAAGAACCCGCCGTTGGAGAGAAAGAGAGACTGATTCAGCCATGTTATTGCGTCCTAAAAAAACCCAAGGTGAAGAGAAAAATTGGTCGATCATTTTGAATCCCCTCCGCAACGAAATCGATAAAAGGCGCGTTGCCCGAAAGATATCTGAGGCCTTTTCACTGTCCATGGAGGAGACCCTCGATTTAGTCTCCAATACCCCCATCATCCTCCTGGATAATCTTTCACGCGGCGATGCGATTAAGCTCAAAGAGTATTTTCAGGCGAACGGTGCTGAGATTATGCTCACCAGCGATATCTACATGAAACGGAAATGCTACCGGACAGTTTGGCCCCAACCGCCTAATTTGTCATTTTTAGAATCTTCGGAAACTCCAAAATCATCCAGCGCTGGAGATGAGCATCAGGAACTGGGGGTGGATGAAGCGCTTCGTGAAATCCATACCCTTGGTGATACGTCAACGGATCATACCCCGTCTGGGGTGTCGACACCGGCATTTTCGGCTGAAGAGCGCGCCCGGCTTGTCGAACAGGTGGAACACTGGCGCCGGGAATATGTGGTCCAGCAGGGAGAGATTGCACGGCTTCGGGGTGAGATTGAAAAATTACAGACCGACCGTGCAACTTTGAATCAGTCCCGGGCGGACACGGGGGAACTGATACAAAAGCGCGACAAGAGAATTGAAGAGTTACAAACCCTTTTGGCGAACGCGGAAGAGAAGTATGAAGGACTCAAGGAAGAGTACCGCGAAGCAAGGACTGTTTTGGAGGAGCGTTTGGCCCGCTCGGGTGATGAGGTTGAGCGCTTGAAGCAAGAGAACACTCAATTAAACGAAAAGGTTCAACGCTTGGATCAAATCCGGGAGGATTTTGAACGCGCCCTTCACAAACAGGAAGAAAAATATCAAAGGCTTGAAAAGGAATATCAGACCGTACATAGCCTTTTGGATGAGAAGGTCTCCCGGCCGAACGCGGAGGTTGAGCAATGGAAGCAGAAGGCTCAGGAGTTGGCTTCAGCCGTCCGTGATTTTGAAAAAAACAAAGAGGCTATGGAACAGAGAATCGGTGAGCAGGCCTCTCAAATCGCGAGTTGGCGTAAGAAATATGAAGACCTTGTCCGCGAACAGGAGCTCCTTCGATCCTCCTCTCAGGAGATGAAATGGGACAAGGCCCAGGCCGAAGAGCGGATCCAGGGACTTGAAAAAGACTGTAAGAATTTAGAGGCCGAATTACAGGTTAAAATGGCCGAAATCCGGGATTGGTCTGCGAAATATCTTGAAATTGAGAGGAGGAATCAGAGTCTTGAGGCCGCATCAACAGAAGAAAAGTTATTCCGGGTGGAGAGTGAGAAACGGATTAAGGAGCTCGAGAAGAATCAGCAGGTCTTGACGCAGGAGCTCGAGGCCCGGAGTCGTGAAGTGAAACAGTCTCGGCTGCAGATGATCGAGCTTGAGAAAAACCTTAACGAAATTCGGCAGTCCTATGAGGAACGAGAAAAGTCTTTGCAGGACAAACTTACGCAGATGGAGTTACGCGAACGAGAATTAGAAAACGCCCGCCGGCAGATCCGGGAGATGACCCAGCAGATTGAACAGCGCGAGACCGTACAAAAGAGGACGCAGTTGGTCAATCAGTTGGCCGAGAAGGAGGACCGATTAAAGCGGTTAGTCAAGGATCAGGAAAGAATCGAGTCGCTCATCCGGGAGCAGGAAGAGGCCATGCGGAGGATTCTGTCGGAACAAGAAAGTTTGGAAAAGGAAATCATCGAGTGCAAACAAGCGGAACGGCATCTCCTTGAGCAGATGAAAAAAGAGCGAGCCCTGCGGCCCAAATCCTTAAGGGACGGAAACGGGTCTGCACGTGTTAGCTTGGAGCAAGAAAACGGAACCTTTCAGATATCCCCCCAGTCCTCCAAGAATCTTACGGAAACTCCATGATTGAACTTGTGTTGAACAAGATCAAGGTCGACGAAAGTCGTAATGAACAGGTCATTGTTTTGCGTGAAAAGGACGGAATCCGTTACTTGCCGGTGGTAATCGGTTTGGCCGAAGTCAACGCTATCAAACTGAAGCTGAGTGGGATCAAACCTCCCCGCCCATTGACTCACGATTTATTTATTCAGACCATTACGCAGTTAGGGGCGAAGCTGGAAAAGGTACTCATTGATAAATTACAAAACAATACCTTTTACGCAAAAATTTACCTCAGACGCAACGGAGACGGTGAAGTCATTGTTGATGCCCGCCCTTCGGATAGCGTCGCCCTCGCGTTACGGGCCGATGCCCCCATTTACGTGGTCGAAGAGGTGATGGGTGCGGCAGGGATCTCAGAAGTTTGAAACCCATTTGGAAGTTGGCAAGTGGGTACGGCCGTGAGAAAGACTTGCCATTTGCATGGATGCAGTAGGTGGTAGGGGCGGTTCGTGTTCCACAATATGCTGGCGACTTGCCGGGATATTGTGGTCGGAACCGCCCCTCTGGCTGTGAGGAGAGATTTTCGGGTTGATGGAACGAAAATATGATGTGGCCATTATCGGATCCGGCGGTGCGGGACTGACGGCAGCGATTTATAGTTCGCGCGCTCGACTTGGAACTGTGCTTTTTGAAAAACTCATGTCAGGCGGTCAAATCGCCCTGACGGATATCGTCGAAAATTATCCGGGCTTTCCCGAGGGAATTACAGGCGCTGAAATATCCAAGCGGATGGAAGACCAGGCCAAACGGTACGGAACAACCTTGGTTTATGAAGAGGTAAAATCCTTGGTCCCTCGAGGTAAGGATTTCGAGATCGTTACCGCCAATGCGACCTATAAATCTCGAGCACTCATCTTTACAGCCGGCGCCTCCTTTCGTACCCTTGGGGTTTCGGGAGAGAAGGAACTAACCGGACGCGGTGTTTCTTATTGTGCTACCTGTGACGGTGCCTTTTTTAAGGATAAGGACGTGATCGTGGTCGGTGGAGGGGATTCGGCTCTCCAGGAAGGGCTGTTTCTGACCCGTTTTGTCACCCGTTTGTCGATCGTTCATCGGCGTGATCAACTACGCGCAGGTCCTCTTTTACAGCAACGCGCCAAACAAAATCCGAAGATTCATTACATCTGGGATACCGTGGTGGAAAAAATTTACGGAGACAAAAAGGTAGAAGGCGTCAACTTGCGGAATGTCAAGACCGGAAAGGTTCAGGATTTTAAAACCGACGGCGTTTTTGTCTTTATTGGACATGAACCGAACTCGGCGCTCTTGAAGGGTCTTGTGAATTTGGATGAAAAAGGATATGTCAAAACAGACCCATTTTTAAGAACGTCCGTTCCGGGGATCTTTGCGGCTGGGGAAATCCGCGCCGGCGCCACGCGACAATTGGTAGCCGCATGCGGTGAAGGCTGTGAAGCGGCAATGGCGGCACAGGCTTATCTTGATGCTTTGAAGTAATGACGCTTGTTGTTCTTGGATTTGGTGCTATCGGCCAAACGGATTCGGTCCAGCTGCAATGTGGCATGAGAAGGGTTATTTACTTTGCCCTTTTTATGCCCCAAAATAAAAATGAGTTGTTCCAGTTCCTTCCCCTGTTTTCTGAAGGGGGGCAGGACAGTTGGGTATCAAAAACCCCACTTTCTCCCTCCCCTTTCATAAATCAAGGGGAGGGTAACCGGAGCAACGCACTAAAACTTAGTCTGGGTCCGCAGGATAGAACCAGCAAAGCGGAGATAAAAGGATCTTAGATATCTCAAGGAGGAACGGAGTATGGATTTTGAGAATGATTTTGAAAAAAATATGAAGCAACTGGTCAAACTCTTAAGGAAAATTATGGCCCATCAATTTCCTGACGTTCCACCGGCGAAGCAGAAATCCTATTTCGAGGATTCGGCCACTCAATTCAACCTTTTCATTCTTAATTTTTTGCCCCTTCTGCCGGAAGATTTCGATGAACTGGAGGAGTATCTCGGCGATGCCCTCTTGGAAAAGGAAGATTGGGGACACAAAGAAGGTTCCTCCGATTTAAAAAACCAGTTAAGTCGCTCCGATTTAGAATTCCTCCGCAGGCACGGCATCCGTTTTTAGTTCGATTAAAAATTACAAGGGGTAATCCGGAGAGATGAGAAAAGTTATCTTTTGCACGCTTGACTCTATGAGCTCCAGCTTCCACAGATGGATCCATCCTGCCGTTTTGGTCCTTGCCCTGGTTTTTTATGCCGTGCGGACACCCCAGGCAAGCGCCTTAGAACAGCCTTTTGATCACTCGGCTTGGAGTCAATTTTTGGAAACATTTGTCAATGACCTCGGCGAAGTGGATTACGAGGCCGTTCGGAAGGATCGCGGGCCCTTCGATCGATATCTGAAACAGCTTTCCCAGATCAATAATAAGGAATTTGAAACGAGTTGGCCGCGTGAAGAACGTATGGCGGTGTTGATCAACGCCTATCATGCGGGCATCATTCAGGCGGTTGTGGATTCCTATCCGATTCGAAGTATCCAAGATATTCCTGGCATTTGGAATATCGAGTTTATCAGAATCGGCACAGATTTTTTTAGTTTGAATAGAATTCGAAGGAATGACCTCGTCAATGTTTTTCGTGACGAGAAAATTCATATGGCTTTGTCGTGCGGAGCCAAGGGCGGCCCCAAGCTCCGCCGCGAGGCATATACGGGCGCCCGGGTGGAAGGCCAACTTTTTCTCGCAGCCCGGGACTTTGTCAACGATCCCCTTCGAAACCGAATCATCCCTGGAAATAAAAATCTTGAGCTCTCGCCTATATTCAAGTGGTACGGGATGGATTTCGTCCTGGATTTCGGGTCGTATCAATATGATGGTGAAGGACGCCAAAACTTTTCCAAAATCGAAATGTCGGTCTTGTCCTTTCTGGTTCATTACCTGGACGATTCTGAAAAAATTAGTTACCTGAAACAGTCAAAATATAAAATCACATATCTTCCCTTTGATTGGAGTCTCAACGACTGGAAACGCTCGAAAGCGAACGAATGACGTTTTCGGAAACCTTAAGAAGATCTTTTCGTGTTTCCTGCCTGCAAGTCAATGCCGGATCCGATTGGCGTAAAAATCTGGATAGGATTTTACTCCAAGCCGAAGGTGCTTTTCGTCAAAAAGCAGATTTGATTGCGCTTCCCGAAACTTTTTACTGGCGCGGGGACAAAGGGTGTTTGCCCGCCATCGCCCGCGAAGTTACGCCCTTGGTCCTCCGCGAATTCAAAACGCTCGCCTCCAGAAGACGCATTCCGATTCTTTTAGGAAGCGTTTTGGAGTGTACGTCCAAGCCCGATCGCTTTGCCAATGCTTCGATTCTGATTTCTGACCGAGGTGAAATCGCGGCTCGTTATCGAAAGATTCATCTCTTTGATGTTGCGTTGGAAACGGTGAAGGTTCGGGAATCCGAATCCATGGTGGCTGGAACAAGGATTGTCGCTACGAAGGTTCGCGGGATCCCCATCGGACTGACCATCTGTTATGATCTTCGGTTTCCGGAACTTTTCCGAGAACTCAGCCGTCGAATGGTTCAAATCATCTTTGTTCCCGCGAATTTTACATATACGACCGGAAGGTCTCACTGGGAGATTCTGCTGAGGGCACGGGCGATTGAAAATCAGGTATTTATTGTGGCACCGGCCCAAGTTGGTATTCATCCGGCTACGGGGATCCGGAGTTTCGGTTCGAGTATGGTTGTCGATCCTTGGGGAAAGGTTTTGGCACGAGGGGGGCGAGTACGAGAGGAGATTGTGACCGCCGACCTTGATTTTCGTGAACTTGCCAAAATTAGGAGGTCATTACCCGCACTGAAACATAGGCGTCTGCAGTGATGAGATAAATCGGCAATGGAATTGCCCTCACAATGCAGGGCCTGAGTGGTTTCATTTTAAGAGGCAATATACGTTTATCCATTGCTGCAACTTGTTAATTTACATGAGGTTAAAATGGATCCCGAAATGATAATTGACACCCGAAAAAAATTTGCATAAGATACACCGCTTTCTTAGCTTAGGAAAGGTCTTCCATGTCGAATTACGCGATTGTAGAAACAGGTTCGAAGCAATATCGGGTGGAGCCGAATACCATTCTTGAGATCGAGAAATTAGACCTGCCAAAGGACCAGAAGGAGATCTTCCTTGAGAGGATTTTGCTTGTCCGAGACGGTCAAGAGATTCACGTCGGTACACCTCTTGTTGCAGGTGCTAAGGTTGTATGCGATAATCTTGGAGAATTTGCAGGTCCCAAACTTATTGCCTTTAAGTTTAGGCGCCGGAAGGCATCCCGGACGAAATGGGGACACCGGCAGAAGTTGTTAAGGTTACGTGTCAAAGAGATCATTTCTGGAAAGTAAGAGGACCCCAAAGCCATGGCGCATACCAAGAGTCAAGGTAGCAGCACGAACGGTCGGGATTCGAATGCCCAACGATTAGGTGTCAAAGTTTATGGCGGCCAATTTGTCCGTGCCGGCAGTATCATTGTCCGCCAACGGGGCAGCCGATTCAGGCCGGGCCTGTTCGTAGGACGTGGTAATGATTATACCCTCTATGCCAAGCGGGATGGCGTTGTGGAGTTTAAGTCAAATCATACCGTTCACATTAGTCCGGCAAATTAAAATTTTCGCATCAACCCTACGGGGTCTGGC
>JAMWDC010000110.1 GCA_023819025.1 Candidatus Omnitrophota bacterium
CGAAAAAGTTCATAAAGGCAAAGGTCGAAACGACGGATGTGGGGATCGAGACTAAAACGATCAGGGCCAAAATCCATCTTCTGAGGAACAAAAAAATGATGACAATGGTCAAGACCATTCCGATCAGAAGCGCATCGCGGACATCACCGATCGCCTTGATGATCGTGTCGGCCTTATCGGTGACAATGATCACGTCCAGTTGGCCCTTCTTGACTTCTTCGAACTTGTCTAGAATCGCGAGAACCGTTTTCGCCACTTTAATCGTATTGGCGACGCTTGTCTTCTTCACGTAGACCGTCACATTCTGTTCCAGATTCAGACGGGCATAATCGGCCGGCTCCAAATACGAGTCTTTGATCGTTGCGATCTCCTTGAGAGGAATGATGGAACCCTCTTTCGTGGCGTGAATCCCGATCTCACCGACCTCGGCGACGGTATTAAATGCCCCCATCGTCCGGACCGCAAGCTGAAATTTTGAGGTCTCCACATTTCCGGCCAGCAAATTAATATTGCTTTGACCCAGGATATCCATCACTTTTTCAATCGAAACGTTATAGGCAACCATTTTGTCGCGGTCCATCTCAACCAGAATTTTTCTCTCCCGCCCGCCGTAAACCTCGACACTCGCCACACCATCTACCCGGGAAAGCACGGGTTTGAGTTCGGCATCCACAACTTCCCGAATGTCCTCAGGCGACAGGGTTTCCGAGGTGAGTGCAAAGACCATGATGGCGGCTTCCGCGTCGTCGTAATTGGCGATGATCGGTTTTTCGATTTCTTTCGGAAGAAGAGGTAAAACCCGGCCGAACTTTTCGCGAATCTCTAAGGCGGCAAAATTCATATCGATCCCCGGTTCGAATTCCATAGTCACCCGCGATTCAGCCTCCCTGGAATGGGAATAAAGATTCCTCAGATTCGTGACCGTAGAAATGGCTTCCTCGATAGGTTTTGTAATCCTTTTTTCAACATCAAGAGGAGGAAGTCCGCCGCGGGCGCGGACGATGATGCTGATGATCCCCTGACTTTGGCCCTGATAAAGCTGGACCTCGAGCCGGGTCAGCGAGATCAAACCCATGAGGATGATGCCCAGAAAAATCATGGCGGTCATCACCCGACGCTGTATTCCAATACTCGGTAATCCCATAGCCCCTCAGGGAAATTTAATTCTGCGTTGTTCCAGTTCCGCCGAAATGGAATCCCTTCCCCCTAGTGGAGGAGGCAAAGGGGATAGATGCGAGCAATTCTTCACCCCTTCCCAGCCTAACTTCCCACGTCAAGAGAAAGGAAATAACTGGAGCAAGACATTCATTCCGTGAAAGCCTCTGAAACCTCTCGGCTCGGCCAAAACTACGTAGTGGGATTTTCTCCCTCGTCGGCTTCAACAAACATAAAATGTTGCGTGATCCGACCCACCACAATATAAATCGCAGGAATCACAACGAGAGTTAAAAAGGTCGAGGTCAAAAGTCCGCCCATGACCGTAATGGCCATGGGACGGCGCAATTCAGAACCTTCGCCCAAACCAAAGGCAAGCGGAATCAAGCCAGCCGCTGAGGTCAAGGCGCTCATCAAAATCGGACGCGTTCTGACTTTTGCAGCTTCGAAAGCGGCCTCGACCAACTCCATTCCCTGATCCCGCAATTGATTGATGTATTCGATGAGAACGATACCGTTACTGACCACCACCCCGCCCAAAAGCACAATCCCCAATAACGAAATAACGTTCAGCGACGTGTGGGAGATCCACAAGGCCACGGAGACTCCGAAAAAGGCGAGGGGAACGGTCACCATAATAATGAGGGGTTGCGTGAAAGATTCGAATTGAGAGGCCATAATCATATAGACCAGCAACACCGCCAGGACAAAGGCAAAAATCACCAACGTAAAACTTTCTCTGATTTCGCGCGCGCGTCCTGAAAGAACCACTTGATAATTCTGGGGAACATCCATTCCCGCCAGAAACTTTTGGGTTTTCTCCAAAACATCCTTGCTCTTGAAACCTTTTTCGATATCGGCCGAAACTGTAATCGTCCTCTCCTGATCCAGACGGATAATCTCACTGGGCCCCGTTCCTTTTTTAACGGTGGCCACTTCCTTGAGGGGAACGATATCATCGAGCACCTGCGAGTAAAGCAAAAGATTATTCAAATTCTCGATTTTGTCACGATCCTTGCCGCTGAGGCGGACACGAATATCATACTCCCGGCCTTTCTCTCTGTATTCGGTAGCAACGACCCCTTCAATAGCCGCCTTGGCCGTCAAAGAAATATCCAATGCGGAAATCCCGTAAAGCGCAGCTCGTTCCTTGTGGATTTCCAATTTTGTTTCCGGGGTCGGCTCCCCCATATCATCCTGAACATTCGCCACCCCCTCAATATTTGCCAACCCCCTTTTGACCTTTTCCGCCAATTTCTCCAAGACCTTAAAATCGTAGCCTTTGACCTCCACCATGATCGGTTTGACACCACCCTCGGCGAACTGAAATTCGCTTTCCTGCAAAACAAAATCTACCAGGCCGTCTTCCAAATTCACTTGATGAATGTTTTCCTGAAGTTCATGAACCACTTCGGCCGAAGATCGCTTGCGATCCGACTTCAAATTCACGAGGATCAGGGCTTGAGATTGGCGAAGGGTCTCGATTTTGACCTCGCCCTCCTTGCTCCTTTCCGTTCCGACGGTTACCGCAATATTTTCGATTTCAGGAATCGTTTTGAAAAATTGCTCGAGTTTCTGAGATACCCGATTGGTCACTTCCAGCCGGGTGCCCACCGGCATGTCCAGTTTCACCAAAAATTCACCCTGATCCAGCTTCGGCAACACTTCTCGATCGAGGCCGCGGAAAAGGATAATGGTGACTCCAAAAAGAATCGCCACGATGAAAAAGATACGGAGAAGGTATTGATTCTGTTTTTTGATAG
Source organism: Candidatus Omnitrophota bacterium (assembly GCA_023819025.1). Taxonomy (GTDB): domain Bacteria; phylum Omnitrophota; class Omnitrophia; order Omnitrophales; family Aquincolibacteriaceae; genus JAMWDC01. The sequence continues at coordinate 2,919 of JAMWDC010000110.1, forward strand.
AAGGATTTTTTAACATATCCCCGGCTACAAAACGGACCCAATCCCACGGTTTGTATTCCGTATTCTTCGTCTTCAAATATACGGAAAGCATGGTCACGATGGTCAGGGGAACGAGGGTCGAAACCACCTGAGAAAAGATAACGGTCCAGGACAGGTCCTTGAATAATTGCCCCGGAATCCCTGGGACAAAAATGATCAACGGAAAAAAAACGGCGATAGATGTCAAATTTGATGACACCACAGGCCATAAGACCTCGAGTGTCCCCTGAATGGCGGCTTCGTTCGGATTTTCCCCCAGCTGGCGTCTTCTAAAAACGTTTTCCAAGACCACAATACTGGTATCCACAATCATTCCAACGGCAAGCGCAAGACCGCCGATCGACATGATATTGATAGTGATCTTGCTGAGACTCATCATGAAGAAAACGCCCATAATCGATACGGGGATCGAGAGGGCCACCACCACGGAAGGCAAGAAGGCCCGCAAGAAGAGAAACAAAACAAGGAAGGCCAGAAAACCGCCCTGCAGGGCTTCGTCCATGAGATTCTTCAGGGACTGGCGGATAAAGATGGAATGGTCATAAATAATTTTGAATTGAAGTCCGCGGGATTCTAGGTCCTCTCTTAAAAATTCCAGGGTCTTACGCAAATGGTCGACCACCTGGATGGTGTTATAACTTGCCTGTTTCTGGATAGAAATCGAAATGTTTTCTTTGCCGTTGTAACGGGAATAGCTGGTTCGATCGGCGACCGTATCTTTGACCTGCGCAATATCCTTGACCAAGATCAGTCTCTTTTCCATGAACCGTCTTTGCAGTTCTTCGCGTTCGGTATCCACCGTTGCCCGCGGTCCGCGAGGCCGCTTTTCGAGAAAACTGCTCTCGCCCCTTTTTAATTCTTCCATGGTCTCGGAACCAACGACCACGTATCCGATCTCTTTGACCGTCCGGAATTCCCCTACCGTCCGGATGAGATATTCATAAAGCCCCCGCTTAATCGTACCGGCCGGATAGGTGACATTGGAAGCTTCGATAGAATCAATCACCTCGAGAAGAGAAAGCCGATGAGCCTGAAGCCGGCCTTGATCGACCTCCACAAGGATTTCTCGATCCGCACCTCCGGAAACCGTGGCCGAGGCCACACCCTCCACTTTTTCCAGATTGTCCTTGATCATTTTCTCAGCCAAAAGTTTCAGCTGAACCGGTTCCATGTCCTGGCCGGTCACCGAGAGGATCATGATAGGTCTGGAAAGCGGATCAAATTTTAAAACGACTGGATCTTCGGCTTCTTTGGGAAGGCGTTCCTTGATGAGGTCGATTTTTTCGCGCACGGCTAAGGCAGCAAAATCAATGTTTTGTCCCCAATTAAATGAAACCTTGATCGTGCTCCGGCCTTCCCGGGAAATCGATTCGATTCTTTTGAGGCCCGAAACCGCTCCCACAGCTTCTTCAATCGGCCGGGTCACAATCGTCTCCATTTCTTCGGGTGCGGCATTGGCATAATCGGTCACCACGGTGATTTGGGGAAACATGATGGGAGGAAAAAGTTCTTGAGGAAGTCGGGTGAAGGAAATGGCACCGATGACCACAATTCCGAGCGTGACCATGACAATGGTCACCTTTTTGTGAACCGCAAACTCGGGTAATGACATGCGCTAAAGCTCTGCCTCTTGGGTCTCTAAAAGACGAACGGCCTTGCCATCTTCCAGCCGTTCAATTCCCGTGATGGCGACCAATTCGCCTTCGGACAGGCCGGCATCGACTTGAGCATAATCCGGGCGGGTGTATCCAATCGAAATAGCTCTTTTTTCCACAACTCCCTTATCCGAATGGATGACGTAAACAAATTGTTCACCTTCGCCGCCTTGGACAGCTTCCGTCGGAACGACCAAGGTGTTTTTCTTGCTGTAGAGAAGAATACGATTCCGTGTAAACATACCGGGCAGGAGAAGCCGATCCGGATTTTCAAGCCGGATTTTGGCGGACGCCGTCCGGCTGGTGTCGGTCACGACCGGCGCAACTCCTTCAATCACACCTTCGAACGTTTTATCCGGATAAGCATCCACAAAGACCCTGGCCTTCTGACCCAGGGCAATTTTATTTACGTCCCTTTCGCCGATACCAAATTCGGAATAGACATATTCCGTCATGATGTGTGTACCGATCAGCGAGTTTGGCGTGATCGTTTCGCCTTCCTCCACAGTAAGCTCCCCGATCACGCCTGCTGACGGGGCATAAAGATTTGATTTTTCAAGCATGGATTCATTCGCCTTAACTTCCAGCCGGGCTGCCTCCGACTCATACTTGGCACTGTCAAGTTCCAATTTTACCTTTTCCAGCGTTGATTTCGGAATCGCTCCCATGGAAAATAATTTTTCGTGTTCCTTGACCTTGTCTTGGGCGATTTGGACGTCGGTCTCCGACTTGTTGAGAGCTGCCTGAGCCCGCTTGAGCCGGAGCAGGATATCATCCTGACGAAGGGAAACCAATAAGGACCCCTCCTCGTACCGTTCACCTTCCCGGTAATTGATCGAACTGATGACGCCTGGGATCTCGAAACTCAATTTAAACTCCATCCCGCCTTTGATGGTTCCCAGCACATTTAAGGAATCCTCATAATTAAAACGCCCGACTTTAAATGCCTTGACCGGAACCGCCTGTTCTTTGGAGGGACCTTTTTCAGAAACAATTTTTTCCAAGGGAACCTTCTGTGTTTTGGGCCGGAAAAGAATATTGCGGCCGACAAGAAAAACGACAATGACAAGGCCTGCGACCGCGATAATCTTCAAGCTGCGCTTCCCACTCGGTTTTCCGGCATCCCCGAGACTATCCTTAAGACCAATCTCTGGCCCCAACGGCGGCATCGCTGGCCCTTGAATCCGAGGACCTTCCGGTTTCAATCGGATCTTGGGACGGCGGAACAAGGAGAGAAATTTTTGAAATAAGTTCTTGGTCGGGGGTTTCAACGGAAGTCTTTCCGGCGGGATATCATTTTCCATAGAGTTGTTCTTCCTCGATCGGGAGAAATTTGCGGATACCAACGGCTCGGTTCAGCTGGGCTTTTGCGTCCAAATAATCTTTGAGGGCTTTATGCAATTCTCCGCGCTCCCGCAAAAGGTCAATTTCGGCCTGAAGGTACTCCGATATTTCAACCTCATTGCGTGCCAAGCGGTGTTCGGCTAAACGCACGAGCCGTTCCCGGTAGCTGACCCGCTGTAAGGTCGATTTGACCTGAATGCGGGCTTTCTGAAAATCAAAGTATGCCTTCTTGACATCCTGAATGACTTCTTTCTCGGCATTTTCCAGTTTGGCAATTTGTTCGAGTTTTTCCACCTCAGCTTCCTTGGCCTCCGTGAATTTATCCAGCCCGTCCAACAAACTCACGCCAAACGTGTTCCGCGTCACTTGAGAGCCGGCTCCTTGCAAGAACTGGGTTACGGAAGGAGGTTGTTCATTATTTTCGAAGGTATAGTTCAATTTGCTGATACCCACATTCCAGTTCAGTTCCAGCATGAAACGGAATTCCTCCCGAAGCCCCGGATCTGTGCTATCGATGTCGAATGCCTCCCCTAATTTACCGAAATCTAAAACAACGTCCACCTGAGGGAGCATTTCTCCCCACCGGATGCGTTCTTCCAAACGAGCAACCTGTAATTTGGCGGATTCGATTCGGAGCTCCGGCCGATTACCGTAAGCCAAATCCACCAATTCCCCCAAAGTGGGTACCTGGATCGCTCCTTCAAACGGATAAGGCCCCTCTTCCGCTGTTTTTGTGTCCTTGTCGGACTGCGGCTCCAATTCCGTCTCCGATTCCGGCTGCGATTCTGACTCCGATTCCATGGCCTGGCTTGTTAAAGCCTCAATATCATAGAATACTTCCACTTCAAGATCGTCTTGGATCGATAGGTCTAAATATTTTTGGAGGTCGAGTTTCGCTAATTCCAATTCCTGCTTCGCCGTTTCGAAATCATACGTCATTTGGCTGGACAACGACCGCACGTTCAAGTGTTCGATCTCGGATATAATTTTCTCTTTGAATTTTTGTTCGGATA
>JAMWDC010000111.1 GCA_023819025.1 Candidatus Omnitrophota bacterium
AGCGGTGAGATTTTAGGATGGCTTAATTCTGATGATATGCTTGCCCCCAATGCCCTTGCGTTTATCGCGTGCTGCCTTGGGGACGGCGGTTCGGATTCGTGGGTCATCGGTGCCGCACAGATTCTTGACGCGGAGGGTAAACATCATTTTATTCGGTATCCGGGAACCGACCTTTCGCGTACCGCCATCTTGCATTGGCATAAAAATTGGTTCCCTCAGCCGTCCACCTTTTGGACAAGAACCCTTTGGGAGAAGGCAGGCCCGCTGGATGAGAATTTACATTTCGCGTCGGATTATGATTTATGGCTGCGCATGCGAAGTTATGCCGAGCCGATTGTGACGCGGCGTGTCCTGTCCTTGTGCCGTTTTCATGAACAGGCGAAAGGATTTAAGCACCGATTTGAAGTTGCCCAAGATATTATTCGTGTATTTAAAAAAGAAACCCGCCATCAAGAGCGCGTCCGTTTTTTTTACTTCATCCTCGAGGTCGGCCTGAAATATATTTGGGATTGCTTTGCCGCTTTTGTCAAGAATATCTCTGCAAGGTTGTTCCCCCGGTAAAACTTTTCTTCAGAGGCGTATCGTTTCAAGGCGGTCCAAGACTCGTCGTTCAAGGGGATTTGTGCAGGCGGTGTTAGGCCTCTAAGACACGTGCATAGACTTCGCTGAGATGGTGGGCGACGACTTTCACATCAAACCGCGTTTGGATGCTGTCGAAAGCCTTTTGAGACCATTCCTTGGTTTCGTTTACATCCTGGATGACTTGCGATAACAACGAAGCGAGATCTTCGACGTTTCTTGCTTTGTAAAGGAACCCATTCACCGTATGCTGGACAAGCTCCCGATTTCCGTAACCGTCTGGAGCGATCAGGATACAGCCCGACGCTAAGGCTTCAATATTGGACGTCGCCAGACCCTCTTGGGTGCTCGTATCCACGACGATATCAATCCCGCTCAGAAATTTGGGAATTTCTTGATGGGGGATATCACCGATCAGGTGGATCTTGTGGCTTAGCCCATAAGCTTGGATGAGGGCATGGAGGAGTTCGCTAATCGGTCCGTCTCCGGCAATGAAAACTTCAATGATATTTAACAGTTCGTCGGGCAGGCTTTTGACGGCAAGAATGAGATCTTGGAGATTTTTCTCCGGAATCAATCGTTTAGCGCATCCGATACGGACAGTACCTTTGCACGCGACCCGGCGATGGACCACAAAATGATCCAAACACACGCCGTTGGGGATGACGTTAAAAGTGTTCGGAGGGATTCCGTAAGACAGGGCCTTTTCCTCGAGATATTTGCTGCAGACGATATTTCGATCTGCGTGTTTGGCCGTAAATTGCAGGAACGACCGCGTCAGGAAGTTATTGGCGAGGTGCAGATCCGCACCGAGACCTGTGACGACGACGGGTTTTTTATGCAAAGGCTTCAGTAATGTTGAGATGAATCCCATGGGGAGATACCACATGGCATGAATGAGATCGATCTCGTATTCTCGGATTGCCTTCAAGATTTCAATGGCGGATGAGACAACATAAGATGGAATTTGCAGATATCCAAGGGGCGATTTTCTCAGAGAAGGAATCAGGCCGACGGAACAATGAAGCACGGGTTTCCCCGCAACAAGATAAGGATAAGCGATCACCCTCACTCGGGAATTTTTAGCCTCAAGATATTCATTTCTTTGATTGTTGGGCGAAAAGATCAGGAGGGTAACTTTGTGTCCATGATCTGCCAGGGCCAACGCTGTTTCCCGGACAAACGGTCCCCAACTCGGCTGGGAGGGAAGGGGATAACTGGAGGTAGGCATGAGTATGTTCAACGGGGATGTCCCTTTAGTCGATTCAAAGAGTTCAAAGTCCGAGCATTAAGGATAAGATATTTTATTTCACGGAATTTAAATGTATTATAATCAAGACCTTCTGGGTGACAATTAAAAAGATGTGAGTGGAATAGGACGCAGCGCAAAACGATTGTATGAACTTCAGCTTAAAAGTACATCCCAAGATTCGATGCGTCTTTGAGAGTCATTCCACGTCTCTTGTATTTCTTACCCTGGCCGGCATCGGTTTTCTCATTTACGCCAATACCCTGGACGCCGGTTTTCACTTTGACGACATTGAACTGATTCGAAATAATCCAGCGTTTCGGAACCTTGAGAATTTCAACGGTTACTGCGGCGGTGTCAAGATTACGCGATGTCTCCCTTTATTTACATTCGCGTGCCATTATCATTTCTTTCAGTATGAAGTTTTGAGTTATCACCTCGTCAATATTTTGATTCACATCATCTCCTCATTTTTGGTTTATCTTTTGATGCTTGGGACCTTTGAAACCCCAGCCCTCGAAAATCATCCCCTGGCCCGTAGGGCGAAGGGGATCGCTTGGGTTGCCGCATTGATCTTTCTGGCCCATCCGATTCAGACACAGGCCGTGACGTATATCTGGCAAAGGACAGCGTCTTTGGCGACCCTTTTTTATCTTGCGTCCGTGGTCTTTTTTATCCGGGCCCGGTTGAAATCATCGTGGACCTTTTACGGGATGGCATGGCTCGCCATGGGGCTTGGCTTGTTCACCAAGGAAATCATCGTCACCTTACCTTTCACACTGTTTCTCTACGATTTTACCTTTTTCGGGTCCTGGAATCGCGGGGACAGGAAAAGATGGATTTTTCTGGGTGTTCTTTTTGTAGGCCTTCTCGGCGTTGCTGTCAAGCTTCTGATGTCGGGGGAACTCAAGTGTTTTTATTTTAAGATCCACCGGTATAACGGTAGGCTCACCCCGGTTGGGGTTGATTACCTTTTAACGGAGTTGAATGTCATGAGGACCTATCTCCGGCTTTTATTTTTGCCTGTCCGTCAGGTGTTGGATTATTACTACCCGATCTCACGTAACTTTTTTGAGTCCAGAACATTTCTCTCTTTTTTATTGCACGTCGGGATTCTCTTGTCGGCTTTGAGGCTTTATGGCACCCACAAGATTGCGGCTTTCGGAATTTTTTGGTTCTATATCACCCTGCTGCCTGAAAGCAGTTTGATCCCTCTTCGGGACGTGATCTTTGAGCATCGTCTCTATTTGCCGATGGCTGGATTTTCCCTGTTTCTTTCGGCCAGTATGGCCTCTTGGATCCGTAATCCGCAGCAATTTTCCCTCGGGGCGTGGGTGATTGTGATTATTTTATCCGTGTTAACGTTCAGAAGAAATGAAGTCTGGCATGATGAATTTAGTTTGTGGGAGGATGTGGTTAAAAAAGTTCCACAAAATCCGAGGGCTTACCACAACTTGGCTGCTGCGTATGCTGAAAAAGGCGGCACGGCAGAAAGTGCGATTCCGCCAAAATCAAATGCGGTACCGTTGATGTTGAAAGCCGATACGGAAATGACACAAGAAACCGTTGTCCTGCGGCAGAGGTACCGGGAATATTGTCGAAGGGCCATCACCTTCTATCGGAAGGCCTACGTGCTGGGGTTATCCGGTCCCGAAATTACCAATAACTTGGCCGCAGCTTATAACGGTTTTGGCCGGCATAAGTTTGCCCGGCACTATATCAGAAAGGCATTACGGTTGAACCCTCACGAGCCTAAGATAAATTACAACATGGCCCTATTCGGGATCTCAAAGTTTCGTACTTTTGCCAGGGAAAAATATTATCGGCGTGCGCTTCGTTATCACCAGGCTTATCTGAAAAGCCGATCCAACCGTGCGGCGGTTGACGAAAAAATCATTGAGGATTATCAGAAAATGATCCGCAGCGGGAAAAATGACAGTTCAGTTTTCAATAATTTGGGGGTTGCGTATGAAAGGATCGGTCAGGATGAGCTGGCGGAGCAATATTTTCAACAGGCCTCGGCGCTTCATCCTAAAGATTCTGTGCCTTATTATAATTTGGGCGTGATAGCGGCCAAGGCGGCTGAAAAGGTCTGGTTATCTTTTGAATCGCAGTCCACCATGAGCCGCTATTTCGTATTGGGGTCGATCTACGGAGCCATGGTGAGCCCGGAGGAATCCGGTGAACATACAGACTTCCTCGAAATGGACCGGGGGATCGATGAAGGTCAGGCATTTAATAATTTGGGTATCGTTTATCTGGAGATGGATAAGGGTTCCTTGGCTTGGAGGTACCTCGCTAAAGCCATCAAGAAGGGTAAGCGTGGTCGAAGGAGTTACAAACCATTTTATAATCGTGCGCTTCTAATCCTGAAGTCCGGAAATCCGAATGACTTTCCGCTTTTTTATCAAAATGCTTACCGCCGCAACTCTTATGCCGGGCTTCCGGTCGAAGCTGTTAGAAATTATGCAAAAGCGATTGATTACTATATCCATGCCATCTCGTTGGGGATCCGGGAAAGCGAAACCTTCAATAACTTGGGAGCTCTTTATGAAAAAACCGGCGAGGAGGACCTGGCCGCGCGGTATTTCAGACAAGCCCTCCGGAGGGATGCACGAAACTTTAACGCCTATTACAACCTGGGAAATCTCGCAAGTAAAACCGGTGATTTCAAACAGGCAGTCAAATTTTATCAGAAGGCTATTCGTTATCATCCCTGTTATGCACAGGCTTATCATAATCTTGCCATGATTTTTGGGATTCAAGGAAATCGGGATCAGGAAGTGAAACTATTACAAAAGGCCGTTCGTTGTGATCCCCAATACGCGGAGGCCTACAGCAATCTTGCCTATGCGTATGCCGAAGCGGGGGAATGGGAGAAGGCCATTGAACATTACCAGAAAGCCGTTACCCTGAGACCCCATTTTACTCAGGCCTATTATTATTTGGGGCTTGTTTACACGATCCAAGGGAAAAGACAAGAGGCCCAGCGGCAGGCAGATGCCCTGAGACAATTAAATGAAAATCAGTGGGCGGATCAGCTGGAACAGATGATGGAAAATCCTAAGATTGCTGTCATCCGAGCCCAAATGGAGTCTTCTCAAGGCAACTTGCAATGAATCCTTCAGAGGTAATAGGACATTCTAATTGTCTTTTCGGCGTGACCTCCTCATGAACCTTTGCTATGGCCACTCGAGTTAAATTTTTTTTTCAGGCTTCCTTGCGTGATTTCTTAAAGCCTAAACGCAGAAAAATGCCCGTGCAGGTTGTTCTCCAGGGGAGCCCTGCCGTACGGGATACAATCGAATCGTTGGGCGTTCCCCATACCGAGGTACGCCGTGTGATCGTCCACAGCAAACGAGTTCCTCTTGCCTATCGACTCCAGGACAAGGACGTGGTTTCCGTATGGCCTGTTCGGTTTGTTTCAATACGCCGCCCGAAATTTATTTTAGATGTTCACCTCGGGAAATTGGCCCGGTATCTGCGCCTCTGCGGGTTTGATACGGTTTATCAGAATGATTTCACAGACAAAGAAATTATCCGGCTGGCCACGAAAATGCGGGGATTGGTTCTCACGCGGGATCTCGGTCTTTTGAAGCACAAAACGCTGAAATTGGGCTACTGGTTGAGATCGACCGCTCCAAAGGAACAACTCCGCGAAGTGTTAAAGAAATTTTTCCTCCATTCTCGGATCCGTCCTTTTCGAATTTGCCTGGAATGCAATGAGAGACTTCGGAGCGTAATAAAAAAAGATATCGTATCGAAAATTCCTCCTAGAACCCGGAGATATTTCAATGTTTTTCGGGAATGTCCCCAGTGTCATCGCATCTATTGGAAAGGTTCGCATTATGAACGCATGCGCGAACTTCTCACGGACTTGCGAATCTTGAAGAGCAAACACGCAGAGCCAGCCCGTTGCCGTTCCTTCTGACCTGTCTGTGGGAGATTTACCCCCCCCCCCCATTTTTTGTTTTGAGCATATAAAGCCTCCCAATCTGTAATAGAATCAGCGAGTTGCGCAGGTTCTAACCGGTTGTGGAGGCTTTGTACGTCTGAGGCGACCTGTTCGAACAGGGCAAGGCAATCGTCGACCTGAAAACGCAGTTTTCTGCCCGATAGGACGAGGTTCGAACCTAAACACGAGAGAACATACCGTTTGTCCTCCAAAGTGCCTGCGTTGAACCGTTGTGGAGCGGTTTGGGCGAAAATAAAGGCCTTGTCAGCGCGATCCAGCCACGTTTCGACCCGCTTCTGGGTATCACCGATCAATTCCTCGTATTTCTGCTTTTCCTTGAGCAGATCGTCTTTCTTCGTAGTGTATTCTTCCGGACTGATCTCTTCATTGAGGCGCATATTAAAGAGTGCGTCTATTTTTTTGACGCAGGCGTCGAGATTATGCCGGTGCGCTTTGGTTATTTCGTCGCGGTCAACGATCTCGCGTGATTGTTCCTCTTTAAGTTGTTTGATCGCCCAATCCCGGAATTGCGGCGGAATGGTGATCTTGCCTATAACTTCACGGATTTGATTTTCAAGATCATCCAGTCGGACAGGCGGTTCGGAGCAGTCCCGCTTGATTCTTCTTGTACATCGATAATATGTGTAATAATTGGCCCCGCCGTTCTTTAAAGGCCGCAATTTTTCTTCGGCAGTAATGGAATGCGCCGCATTCGGCGCAACGGATAAGGCCGGTAAAAGCGAAAGCGTGCCTTTTTGCTTGGGTGGTGGCACGGCCAGAGATAACCTCTTGTGCTATATCAAACTCGGCTTTTGTGATCATTGGCTCATGTTTGCCTTGATAAAGTTCATTGTTCCAGAGAAACGCGCCGTAATAAAAAGGATTGCGGAAAAGCCGGTAGAAATTAGCGCGCGTGAGTTTGACCCCGCGGTCTTCCTTAAAGCCCATGTTCTGGGCGATATCGAACAAGGTGTCCACAGGACACCGTTTTTCAAGAAGAATGCCCCAGAGCTTTTTCATAAACGGAAATGAATACGGATCCGGATAGATCGGCGGCTTGTTCGGCACGTTGTATACCTTACGCTGTGACAAATTGTGATTTTGTGAACGTTTAAAATTCAAGGGTCAGCAAGGAATCCAATTGTTGCTTGTAAACGGAATGCGTTTTTTGTAAAC
>JAMWDC010000112.1 GCA_023819025.1 Candidatus Omnitrophota bacterium
CAGAATACATTTCAAGAGCACCTGATATGAATTTGTGTGTTAGATCTAAATATGCTAAAAAAGTGAGATTTGATGAAAGATTTATTTGGGCATGGGAAACCGACTTTGGTTATAGATTAACAAGATTAGGTAAGATGAAATATGTGCCAGATGCAATTGTTTATCACAAGGTACCGATTGAACGGATGAATGTTCGTTATTTGAGACACTGGCGGTTTAATAAAGGTCGATCATCGTTTCAGGAATCCTGTGCTGGTCGCAGGCATTTGCCGCAACCTTGGCTTTTAAAAGAGTGTATTCTTTCCGGCATGAGTGCAATCAACAACCGTTTCCTCGGGAAGGAAGAATCCTGGATTGAAAATGAACTACAGTTTTGGACGCAGTTGGGTCAGATCGCTGGCGGGTTATGTCCCAAAAAGCAGGTGCCGCGATGATTTCTTTCGTCAGTATCGTTATTCCGACACAGAATCGCTCGACGCTTCTAATGGCGGCGCTGCGCAGTCTTTTATCTCAGTCCTATCGAGAATGGGAAGCACTTGTTGTTGATGACGACTCCAGCGATGGTACGGCCGACCATGTCGCTGCGTTTACCTCGAAAGATCCCCGTATACGTTACTTTCGACAAGAACGCGGTGGTGTTTCAAAGGCACGTAACCTAGCCTTGCAGAAAGCGGTGGGACAATACATTGCCTTTCTTGATGACGATGATGAGTATCTGCCGGATAAATTGGCAGTTCAGGTTAACTATTTGAATTCGCGCCCCGAAATCGGCTTCATCTATGGCCAAACCGAAATCATCGATAAAGACGGTAAATTTTTATACCTTGATCCGAAGGTGCCCGTCTATAACTATCGGGAGCTATTCGAAAGGAGTGCAATCAGAATCCAAACTGTGATGTGTCGCCGGGAATGTTTCGATAAAGCTGGTTTATTTGATGAGGCTTTAACGATCGGTGAAGACTATGATCTTTGGTTGAGAATGGCGCGCCATTTTAAATTTGCTTTTATCGAAAAGCCGCTGGTGCGCATGCGGTTCCACGGCCAGAACACCTGCAATAATTACATCAGTTTATTTTCTCAGCGCATTAAACTATTAAAGAAGGTGAAAGCGGAAGCTGAATTCGGGATTACATTTTGGTTCCGGCAAAGAAGGATCGCCGAAAATTACTACCGGCTGGGACGCCTTTATCGGGATGAAAAAAAGTATTTGAAGGCGGCCAGATACTTTGCGATGGCATGTTGTAGTTATCCCGTCATTGGTGTAATTATGGCGGAACTAAACCCGAGTTTTCGCAATGTATTTCGCTTTTCGCTGATCAAACCTTACTTTGCTATTTTATATTGTTTGTGGAGAGCCATCACAACGCCAATCAAAGGCAGTGAATAACCGCACTAACCGGGCGGCGTACCCGAACTCATCGAGGATGGAAAGTCTGGTTACTTAATACCCGTGGGTGATGCCGATGCCATAGCCCTTGGTGCACAGGAAGAAGGTAACGGACGAACAATTTTTCGGATTCCTATCTGGGTGATCAGACTTTTCTTTGAACTTCATTGGGAGGCTTTGCGCTGTTGGCTGCAAGGGAAAAAAGACGAAGCACTTTGGCATTGGCTTAGGCGATATTTCTATTTGGGCACCATGTTTTACTGCTTTCAAGATTGGCTCTTCCGCCGGCCCAAAACACATCTGCGCCCGAGAATTTACGCAAGGAAGCGTGAAGCTGAGATCGAGTAGCTCGATTTCGCGGTCATCTTTGCCACGCCTTCCTGGCGGCAGATTTGGACAAACGGGAGGGCGCCCAGCATTGCCTGAATCTTATGGTGATGTCCTGCCGGTGGTGAGTCTGCGAGCTTGGCTTCCATGAGGAGCCACGGTTTCTGGTTTTTGACAATCAGGAAATCCGTTTCTTCCTTTTGCTTGGTGCGGATGTAAAACAGCCGGAATGAATCCGCCGAGGCCTCGGACCAGAGGGAGAGCTGGGTCATAAGCTCCACGGCGACAAAATTTTCAAATCGTTTTGCCTCATCGCGGCTTTTCGTCCAGTCATATAGGTAGCATTTGGGTGCTTTGACAAGAGCACGTTTGATATTTTGGAAATACGGATGCACTTTAAAAGCAAGATAAAAGTCTTCGAGCCTTTTGAGGTATTGCTTGATGGTTGGCGGGCTCAGAGACAGATGCGCAGCCAGCGATGATTCAGAAATCGGACTGCCGGTCATTTCAGGTAAAAGGTTGTAAAGATCGTAAAGATGTTCTCGGTCGATGATGCGGGTGAGGGCGCCGATATCTTCTTTAATCACGGTATCGGTGTAATCCCGGGACCATTTTGCTAGAAAAGTTTTGGATTGCTTGACGAAAGGTTCAGGGAATCCCCCAAATTCAAGCAAGTCGGATAAGTCGCTTGGCGCCGCCTTTGTCCTTGAAAGTTTCGTTTGGACGAATTCAGCCGCGGACAGAGATCCATAGGGGATGACGGCGTTTGGATTAACAAGTTCCGCAAAGGAGAGAGGAAAGAGGTGGAAGGTAAAATAACGACCTGAAAGAGCATCGCCGGCCTTGCGAAAGATATCCATTTTGGAAGAACCCGTGACCACAAACTGATAGTGTTCGGAGCTGGCATCAAAGATGGCCTTGAGGGTATTCTTCCATTTTGGAATTTTGTGGATTTCATCGAAGCAGACCCATTGCTTTTTTTGGGTCGGAGGGCTGTCCTGGGTAAAGAAAAGTTCGTTTTCTTTGTATCGGTTCCGGACGGTGCGCAGGTCCCACAAATAGTAAAGATTCGACGCGTGTTCGGCGGTCAACTTCGCTTTGGCCAGCGTCGTTTTCCCCGATTGCCGGGGCCCGATGATGAACCGCATTTGCCGGCCCCACTGGGATGAAAAGGCTAAGGCATAGAGGGTGCGCTCAATCATGATGAAAATATAATGTATGCCTTTAAAAAAGTCAAACCATTTTAAAGGATCCTTTGAAATAGTCAAACCGCTAAGCCACTGCACGCCGTTCGGGGGGGTTAGTTCAGACTTGAGAGGGGACAGACCCCAGGGGCGACAGGCCGGCGGCATAAGACTCAAGACTACCGACTCAAGACCGGAGGGGCGAAAGCAAAGAGACGGAAAGCAGGTGTCAGGTGCCAGGGGGCGGAGGCACGGGGAAATACAGTGGCGAGATGTAAGAAGTAAGAAACAAGAAAAAACAAAATTTTCGCCGTTTCTGACTTCGGAGATCTGACCCCCTGATTCCTGTATCCAGCCGCGGTACGCGGATCGTGATTTAGACGACGAAGGCGAAATCGGCTGAGGGTTGGCGTAAAAAAACTTCCAGAGGCAGAAAGTGAATCTTGCACTGATTCATTCCGAAAACGCCGTCGCGATCTTCATTAATGACCACGGCCTGCTTGACGTTGGGATATCGCAGCAGAAAACGTTTGAGGCCCAGCGGTATCTCTAAAGCCGTCAGTTTGCTCTTGACTTCAATCGGCAGGGGTTTTCGATCTTTGAGGAGAATGAAGTCAACTTCGGAACCGTCTTTGGTTCTCCAGAATTTGATTTCCATATTAGGGGCAAGCGAATTTTTTATTTTTAAGAAGACCACGCTTTCTAAAAGAGTGCCCTTATCCGGGCGTCCCGGCGGCGCCGAGAAATCTTTGAGCAGGGCATTCCGGATCCCCAGGTCATACAAGTAGGTTTTGAAGGATTTTTTGAGTTCGTTGCCGAGGTTCGTCGAATAACTGTACAGGCGAAAGTTCACAAACGTTTGCTCCAAAATATCGAGATAACGGTTTAGGGCTTTTGAACTTAATCCAATTTCATTGGCGAGTGCATTCACAGAGATGAGGGAACCCTGATGTTCGGCCAGGAGATAAAGAAGGTGGTTGAAGGCCCGGATGTTCTCTTCTTTGATGAGGGATTTGATATCTTTGAGAATAAAGGCGCTTAAAAGTTCGGCGAGGATGATTTGTTTTTTATCCGCCGAAGGCGTATGGGTCAAAGCCGGCATGCCCCCGAAACACAAGTAGTCATCCAGGCTGAAATCGGGAAAACTATTTATGATTTCGCGAAACTCAAGCGGATAAAGCCTAAAAAGCCGCCTGCGGCCGGCAAGGCTCTCTTTCAAGTGCTTATGGATCTCCAGAGATGAAGACCCGGTACAGATCAGTTTGATACGGCGGTCGGAATCGTAGATGGCCTTGAAGATTTTAGAGGCATTTTGGATGTATTGAAATTCATCGATAAAGATCAGATTACCCGATTGCCTGATTTTCTGGATGATTTGGGTGTCCGGACGGTTAAAGTCGGCCAAGACCTGGGGCTGTTCGAGGTCAAAAAAAGCTGTTTTAAAACCCCGGCCCCTAGCGTAGGTTTCAAGCTCTTTGAGGAGGGTCGTTTTACCGACTTGCCGGGGTCCCAAGAGAATATCGATTTCCGGTTCGGTCAGTTCTTTCTGTAACTCATGGTAGATCAACCGAGTTATCATGGCCGTGACTAATTTAACCCAATGGGTCAAAAAAGTCAAACCGCTATCGTTTATGTTACCAGAGGCGTTACCCTCGACGGCCCTTTGCCTACGAGCGTGGCAGGAAACACGCTGCCCGTGCCAGGCTCAGGCTGGGGACGGGAAGAGCGAGAAGACTTAAGACTACAGACTCAAGACCGAAGGGGCGAAAGCAAAGAGACGGGAAGCAGGTGGCAGGCGTCAGGTGACCAGGGGTGGGGGAAAAGAAACGCCAGGGATCCTTTACTATGCTGAGGATGACGGTGCAAAGGCGGTGCACCATCCGTCACTCTTAGCCAATGCACAGGAACGGTGAAGAATCTCGCGGTTTCAGGGGGCGAGGTTATCGTGACTTCAAATGTGAGTTGAAATTTATTTTTGCGTAAACTATACTTCATATTATGCATACGCTTGCCGCCTATCGTCCCATGGAAATCCGGGAGGTCTTTCACCTTGAATTTCTCCGCTGGTTCACGCGAAAAATTGAGGCACGGAGTTATTGCCTGAAAGGGGGCGTGAATTTGAGGTTCTTTTTCAAAAGCATCCGCTATTCGGAAGATATGGATATCGATTTGGCGGGGGTCCGTGCCGAAAAGGTTGCGAAGACCGTCATGGAAATTTTGGTGCTCAGGGGTTTTACCGACAGCCTCAAATCGTTTGGCATTGACAAAGTTGTTGCGCCGGACCTTACGAAAGCGAAGCAGACCGAAACTACCCAGCGGTTTAAAATTCATCTTTTGACCGCAGGCGGCGAAGATCTCTTTACAAAAATAGAATTTTCACGGCGGGGTTTGAAGGGATCCCCCGTGGTCGAAGCAGTCTCCGCCGAGATTTTGCGCGCCTATAAAATGGCGCCTTTGCTGGTCTGTCACTATGATGCGGCTTCGGCCGTCGCGCAAAAAGTGCGTGCCTTGGCCGAACGGACCGTCTTGCAAGCGCGTGATATCTTTGATTTATTTGTCCTCATTTCCCAGTATGAAAAATCAAGGGCGAAACCGCTTGAAATAAGCGGGGCCGTCCGTAAAAAGGCCTATGAAAATCTGTTTCTCGTTGATTTTTCTCGTTACCGGGACACCGTGGTTGCTTATCTTGGGGGCGATGAGCAAAAAACTTACGGTTCCCCCGAAGCATGGGATGAAATCAAACTCAAGACAGCCGGTTTTTTGCAGGCCGGCTAAGGGACTGCCAGGATGAAGGGCCAGGGAACGCAAAATATCATGGTGTTTATTAAAAAGACAGCCCGCTCTGTTTTTACAACGCATGAAATAACGGCACTCTCCGGGAAATCCGAATCGACCGTGATCCAATGCCTGAACCGCTTGTCCGCACAGGGACTTCTGACAAAAATATACCGGGGCGTATGGGCGGAGGTCGGCGCTCAGCCGATTTCTCCGTTTTCCGTCATTGCTTATCTGTTTCCGCGCCAGCGTGTTTATGTGTCGTTTATCAGCGCACTCCATCTTCATGGGATGGTTGAACAAATTCCGCAGGTCATCACCCTGGCTTCGATGGCTCATACGCGGACCCTACGGACGAAGGTGGGCATTTATACCGTGCATCAGATTCTGCCAAGGTTTTTTTGCGGATTTGACTGGTATCAAGGCGACGGGAGCTTTCTTATTGCGGAGCCCGAAAAGGCTCTTATCGACAGTCTGTATTTGTCGAGTCGGAAGAAAAAACAATACGGAATATTTCCGGAACTTACGTTTCCTAAAAAATTTAGTTTCAGAAGAGCGGTCCAATGGGCCGACCGCATCCCTGCCGATAAATTGCGCCGCTATGTCCGATTAAGACTCAGGCATTACCAACAGACCTCGGGCAGAAGAGATTAGGAGTCTCTCGTTATCGGGAAGGCGTTACCCTCGACGGCCCTCGACCTCCGAGCGCGGCAGGAGACACGCCGGCCGCGCCGGGTGGGAGTAGGGAATAGGAAGACTGAAGACCTGAAGACTGGAGACGAAAGACTAGAGTGTACACAAGAGGTATTGTTGTGACCCGTGGCGGTCGAAGACGTCACCCCGACCGTTTGACGGGCTTTAGCGGAGATGCTGAAAAGATCGGCATAAATTGAATGAAAAGAGCTCGGATAACAATGCGTACTCAACTTTTTGAAATTCAAGTGATTGGCTGCCAGGACTAAAACGTGAAGATTGCGATTGTTGCACCGGAGGTTTTTCCTGTCCCGCCTATTCGGGGCGGAGCCATTGAAACTCTTGTCCATGAAATGGCGTTGTTCCTTTCGAATCTTGAGATCCACATTTTTGGCATCTCGGATCCGGATTTGCCCCTTGGTGAAAAAAGGGGCCATATTACGTACTGGCGATACAGGAAAAACATTCTGCATCATATCCTGTTATCGACTTACAAGTTGCCGTTCAAGCAGTCGACTTCGAATTGGTACTACTGGCCCTACAGCCGGTGGATTGCCTCCAAGCTCC
>JAMWDC010000113.1:0-477 GCA_023819025.1 Candidatus Omnitrophota bacterium
CTTTCATCATGACAAAAAGTTAGCACCTCAACTCGTTCAACGTTCTGTATGTGTTCGAGGGCATGAAGCAATGTATGGGTATTTTGTAGCGCGGATTATTGAGATACCAAGTGACAAGCCGCACAAAATCCTCAGGAACCTTTTGGAGGGGATTCCTTCTTCGTTTCTTTGGCCTCCTGGACTTCTTCGGCCCCTGCAACTTCTTTCTTGCCCTTTTCAATGACTTCGGGCGCTGTTGCCTCCTCAACTGCGGCCGGTGCAACTTCTTCAACTTTCTCGGGAGGATGCAAGGACACCACAACGTCATCCGGTGCCATCTTGAGCGTCACTTCGTTGGGAACGGATAAATCCTTGATCTGAATGATGTCACCGATTTTCATTTCTTTCACATCGATTTCGAACTTTTCGGGAATCTGCGTTGGAAGACATTCCACCTCGATTTCGTGGAGGATGACGTCCAGGACGCCGCCTTCTTTA
>JAMWDC010000113.1:487-6914 GCA_023819025.1 Candidatus Omnitrophota bacterium
TAACTCCGACGGCTTCCTCCGAGTTCTTCGTTATCAAAGGCACCTTGACCGTAATTTTTTCTGTGAGCGAAATCACTGTGAAATCAACATGCGCAATGTGATCCGTAACCGGATCCTCCTGAATCTCCTTGACCAAACAGGTGGTCTCTTTTATGCGCGCACCCTGGACTTTTAAATTGATGACGACGTTTTCACCCGCCTTTGTGTGAAGCACCTTATAAAGTTGCTTGGCATCCACCTCAAGAGACATGGGGGTCATGTCATGGCCGTATAAAACGGCGGGGATTTTCCCCTGTCGACGAAGCAGACGTGCCTTCCGACTTCCTTTTGTCTCCCTCCGCTGAACTGTTAAATCCACGATATTCATAATGACTCCCTCCTACGCCAATCTATTTCTGAACCACAAATATGCGAAATCGATTCATCCGAGCACGTTTGATTTTCAAGCCTCGATGCCTACTTTCGAAAAAAGCGAACTGACAGACTCATTGCGGTGGATCCGAAAGATCGCCTCCGCAAGAAGCGGGGCAACTGAAAGCTGCGTGATCTTACTTATCTTTTTTTCCGGAAGAATCGGGATGGAATTGGTGACAATGAGTTCCTTGATGTCCGAATTCAGGATTCGTTCCACAGCGGGGTCAGCGAGAATCGGATGGACGACGCTGGCATAGATATCCAAAGCACCCGATTTTTTCAACGCCTTGGCGGCCTCTACCAGAGAACTGCCCGTGGAGATCAAATCATCGACAATGACCATATTTTTGCCGTCCACGTCACCGATAATATTCATCACCTGCGTCTGGGAGGAATTCTCACGGCGCTTGTCCACAATGGCCAACGAAGAATTCAACACCTTGGAATAGGCACGAACCATCCGAATGCCGCCAAGATCCGGGGAGACAACTGCAAGGTTCGTTAATTTCTTCTTCATCAAATAGTCTGCGATGATACTGATGGAATAAAGGTGATCCACGGGGATATCAAAAAAACCCTGAATCTGCCCGGCATGTAAATCCATAGTAAGGATGCGATCCGCGCCGGAGGTCGACAGCAGATTGGCGACAAGTTTTGCGGTGATGGGCACACGGGGCTTATCTTTGCGATCCTGGCGGGCATAACCAAAAAAAGGGAGGACCGCAGTCACCCGGTCCGCCGATGCCCGTTTGGCCGCATCGATTAAAATTAAAAGTTCCATAAGATTGTCATTGACGGGGGGCGAGGTTGACTGGACAATGAACACATCCTTACCGCGGATATTCTCGCAGATTTGGACTTGAATCTCGCCTTCGGGGAAACGGCCACAGACCACATGGATCGGTTCCATGTTCAAGAGGGCCGCGATTTCCCTGAGTAACTCGGGATTTGAATTGCCGCCACAGATGACCAGCGTTTTATCAGCGTGATGCCTTCCTCCATCTAAGATTCCGAACATAGGGGATCCTCTTCCAAGTGTTTAGGGTTTCCAAATTTTTGTTAATGGACGTATGATCGGGGTTTATTTCCGCCTCTTCTTTGCCACGGAGTTTTTGAGGGGCCGTGCGGGAACGCCGACCACCACTTCACCCTTTTTAATTTTTGACCCGCCGGTGACCACACATCCGGCACCGGTTTGCGCACCATCTCCTACCGCGACGGGAGCGACAAAAACAGTATTCGAACCAATAAGAACTTTTTTTCCGATCCGCGTCTGATGTTTCCTTTTTCCGTCAAAATTTGCAGTAATCGTCCCGGCACCCACATTCGTCCCCGTACCCACAACCGCATCTCCCAAATAAGCAAGGTGCTTGGCAACGACTTTTTCCCCGAGACGGGAACGGGTCACTTCTACAAAACTCCCGATTTCCGCAGCGTCACCGATCACCGTGCCCTTTCGAATCTTGGCAAATGGACCGATTTTACAATGTCGGCCGATCTTGACGCCCGATTCGATATAAGTCCAGGGATAGATGATCGTATCCCGGCCGATCTGGACACCCGGGGCAACAAAGGTTTGATCGGACGCCACAAAAGTAACACCGTGTTGCTCATGATATTGTATTTCGCGCGTTTTCATTGCGTCAATCACCTCGCTTAAATCCCGGCGGGAATTAATCCCCATCCCCTCAATGCCTGAAGCGAACGGAAAAGCCTCCACGCGACGGCCATTTTTTATCAAGACCTCAATGGTATCGGTCAAATAATATTCTTTCTTCTGATTCACAGGCCGGATCTTGCGGAGCGCCTGAAAAAGAGATGGCGCCTTAAATACATAAACACCGGTATTGACTTCTTGAACCCCCCGCTCACTGTTGGAGGCATCCATCTCTTCGCGGATCGCATAAAACCGACCGCCGGCCCTCAAGATCCGGCCGTATCCTGTCGGATCTACACGAAGGGACGATAAAACACTGGCCGTCAAATCGGAGGTGCGATGGACCCGGATCAAGTCTATGAGCGTTTGCCCTTTGACAAGAGGTACGTCTCCCGGAATAACGAGAAGATCCCCCTTAAAACCAGCAAGAGATTTCTCACAACAAGCTACAGCATGACCCGTTCCTTTTTGGTCCTGCTGCCACACCGCCGTGGCTCTGACTCCTAAGCGAGAATCTGTCTTCCATTTTCTTAAAAAAGAGCAGACCTCCTCGGCACCATATCCCACAACCACATTGGGCCGCTTCACCCCAATATCCGCAAGGGTTGCCAGCACATAATCCAGAAGCGGCCGTTCAAAGATTTCATGCAAAACTTTGGGACGTTCCGATTTCATCCGCGTCCCTTTGCCCGCGGCCAACACAATCGCTTCCATCAGTATCAACCCTTAATCCCGGTGAGCTTGATCCCTTCCACAAAGAACCGCTGGCAAAAAATAAAGACTAATAAAATCGGAAAGACCATCATCATCGAGCCGGCCATTAAGAGCGTCCAGTCCGTACCGTGAAGGCTTTTGAAATACGCGAGCCCGATGGGAAGCGTGAATTTCTTATGGGTGTTCATCACGATCAGCGGCCACATAAAGCTCATCCAAGTCCCCATAAAAGTAAAGGTGGTCAACGTCGCCAAGGCGGGTTTGGACAAAGGAAGGATAATCCGCCAAAATATACCCAGATAAGAACACCCGTCAATTTTTGCCGCGTCCTCCAAATCCTTCGGGAGGGTCAGAAAAAACTGGCGTAGCATGAACGTTCCATAAGCCGAAAAGGCAGCGGGAAGAATCATCGCCCGATACGTGTCAATCCATCCCAAATACCGCAGAAGAATAAAAACAGGAATCATCGTCACCGCCCCAGGGATCATCATGGTGGCGATATAAGCAAAGAAAATTTTGTCGCGGCCCGGAAAATGAAGCCGGGCAAATGCATAAGCGGCCAAGGCACTGGTAGCAACTTGGCAAGCGGTCGTGCAAAGCACCACAAAAATCGAGTTGAGATAAAAAAGACCAAAGGGAACAACATAAAAGGCATTGACATAATTTTTCCAATAAAAGGATAGGGGAAGCCATTCCTCCCACCAACGCCGCTGAAAGGAATAAACCGAGCCCGGCTCTTTTAGAGACGTCGTGAGCATCCAGAGAAAAGGGGCAATCATACTTACCGCCCCGATCCCAAGCACCAAATAGACCCCTATTTTTTTAAGAATTTGTCTCTGTCGTTGCTGACGTTTAAGCTGTTTGACGGCCAGAACCTTGGCCTGCGCTTCTGCTTGTTCGCGAGATTGAATATTTGTGTGAATGACCATCAGATTCTAAAACCCTAGTGATTGAGACGCCCTTCCTCAGTCTGTCGTGGTGAAACCCCCGTTCTACTAATAGTAATGAACCGTCTTACCGTAAAATCGCCACTGCATTAACGTAAATAAGTAAATAATCAAAAAAAGGACCCAGGCAATGGCCGCGGCATAGCCCATGTGATGCCATTTAAAGGCTTCATTATAGAGATAATAGATGATGGTCGTTGTCGACTCCTCGGGGCCGCCGCCTGTCATAATGTAAGCAGGATCGAATCCGGCCTGGAACCCACCGATGATGCTCATGATCGCAATAAAAAAAGTCGTCGGCGAAATCTGCGGCCACGTCACCGCCCAGAATTTTTGCCAGCCGTTCGCACCGTCCACTTCGGCAGCGTCGTAGAGATCCCGCGGGACGCCCTGTAAGGCCGCTAAATAAAGGATCATGTTGTAACCGCCAACTGTTTGCCAAATATTCATGATGATCAATGCGGGCTTGGACCAATCTTTATCATGGAGCCAGTTGGGTCCGTGGAGTTCGAGCCCCAGAAGGAATCCGAACTTTGAGATCATGGCATTCAGCATTCCGAAATCGGGATTGTAAATAAACGTCCAGAGAATATAAATTGCAACCCCTGAAGATATGGTCGGAAGAAAATAGACCGTGCGAAAAAAAACCAAACCCTTTAATTTCTGATTGAGCGCAAGCGCCAGGACCAGGGAGCCCGCCATACTGACCGGAATCGCAAGCATGAGATAGATGGTATTCCAACAATAAAACCAGAATTTGGGTTCCCCGAGGAGTTGGATATAATTTCTCAGAGCTACAAACGAAGGAGGACCCGATAAAAGATCCCATTTTGTAAAACTCAGCAGGAAGGAGGCCAAAACCGGAAGTGACGTAAAAATCATGAATCCCAGAAAATTGGGAAGAAGAAAACCGTAAGCCGCAACGGTTTCACGGGTAGTACTCTTAAGAGATTTCATGCCGATTTCACCCAATTTTCCTGGTTTCGAATCAATATCGGCAACCGCTTACCTTCCACAACTTCCCGAGTAATAAGGCACCGAGAAACATCGGTCTCGGAAGGGATGTCGTACATTACATCGAGCATCAGGGTTTCGAGGATCGAGCGGAGGGCCCGCGCTCCGGTCCCGCGGCGGATGGCCTTTACGGCGATTTCCTGAAGGGCGTCCGGAGTAAATTCCAGATCCACACCCTCCATTTTGAAAAATTTCTGGTATTGCTTGATAAGTGCATTCTTAGGCTCGACGAGAACACGCACTAAATCGGCCTCCGTTAAACCGTGCAGCGTGGAGATAACGGCAAAACGTCCGATGAATTCCGGAATCATACCAAACCGCAGTAAATCCTCCGTCTCGACCATCTCCAGGGTCTCCCCGATCGTCTGCGGATGCACGTCGCTTAGATGAACCGCAGCCGTGCTGAATCCCAAGGATTTGTTGGTAATACGCCTTTGAACAATTTTCTCGAGACCGACAAATGTCCCGCCGCAGATAAAAAGAATGTTTTTGGTATTCACGGGGATATATTCCTGTTGAGGATGCTTGCGCCCGCCGTGCGGAGGGACATTGGCTATCGTCCCCTCGAGGATTTTGAGGAGGGCCTGCTGCACCCCTTCCCCGGAAACATCCCGAGTGATAGAAATATTTTCGGACGTCTTTGCGATTTTATCGATTTCATCGATATAAACAATCCCGAGTTCGGCTCGTTTAACGTCGAAATTGGCAGCCTGAAGCAGGCGAAGCAAGACATTTTCAACGTCTTCTCCCACATACCCTGCTTCGGTAAGCGTGGTGGCATCCGCAATCGCCAAGGGGACATCCAAAAGCTCTGAAAGCGTTCTTGCAAAAAGAGTTTTCCCGGAGCCCGTCGGCCCAATTAATAGGATGTTGCTTTTTTCTAATTCAACATCTTCACCCTTAGACCGGTTCTTCACCCGCTTATAATGGTTGTGAACGCCGACCGAGAGTTGCTTTTTGGTCCGGTTCTGACCAATGATATATTGATCCAGTTTGGCCTTGATCTCACGAGGCTTCGGGACAATCAATCCTTCCGAAACATCCGGACTTTTGACGATATTCGGTTGATCTTTATCCAGAATTTCACTGCAAATTTTTACACAAATATTACAAATGTAAACACCGGGACCAGCGAAGATTTTTGTGACCTCTTTACGTTTATCCCTCCCGCAGAAAGAACACCGCTCGGAAATCATCGACCTCTCCTTCTAAAGCCTTAAATAATCTGCAAAAACTGCCCGGCCTGGACTCGAACCAGGAATCATGCCTCCAAAGGGCAGTGTGATACCGTTTCACCACCGGGCACTGGATGAACTTATCCCCTTGTGGAGCATTAATCAATCTCGCAATCTCGGCCTTCCTGTTGATTTTTATCGATTAGAGCCTGATAGGCGTCGAGAATCGTTCTTTGAACATATTCCCGGCATTCCACTGTTATCGGGTGGGCAATATCTTTATGCTCACCCTGCCGCAACATTTTTGTTTCCTCGTCCTCCCCGCCTTTCCGGTCACCCGAATGGGACAGTTTTGTACCACACTGATTGCAATAATTCGAATCAATGACATTGCGATGACTGCATCGCGGACATGATTCTTTTACCTTTCGGGAAGGCATGGCCACAAATAAACCGTTTTTACCTTCGATAACCTTGATATCCCGAATGACAAAACAATCATC
This sequence comes from Candidatus Omnitrophota bacterium, assembly GCA_023819025.1. Classification (GTDB taxonomy): domain Bacteria; phylum Omnitrophota; class Omnitrophia; order Omnitrophales; family Aquincolibacteriaceae; genus JAMWDC01. The sequence continues at coordinate 6,912 of JAMWDC010000113.1, forward strand.
CAA
>JAMWDC010000114.1:0-4144 GCA_023819025.1 Candidatus Omnitrophota bacterium
AAGATTCTGTGTCTTTCCGCTTAAATTTTGGTGTTCTTTTGTGTTTAATAACCGGTCCCGCACGGCACGTACAAACGCGGCATAAAGATCCACTTTCCCATTTTTGACTTCGTAGTAATCTTTCCAGGATACGTCGCCCCGCATATGTTCTTGATAGCGTATCTGCTCAGGAATGGAATGGATTCGCGGATGGATCACCAAATACGAAATACCCTTCTCTTTGAATTTTTCCGCGAGACCTTCCGTATGAAACCCCCCAGTCACAAGAAGAGAGACATTCTCGCCCAATCGATTCATCAAGGCCGTCAGATTTTTTAAAAATGCACCTTCCCGGCTCTCGACCACACTATAGAATCCCGTATGAAACCGAAGGTCCAGATTCAGCGATTCGATTTCGCTTTTGTCCTGAATCCCCTCGCTTTGAATCTTCTTCCAGTCACTACGGGTAAGCTCCAAACGAACCCATTTTTCCAGCAGGTTCAGGCGGCAGCTGAAACGATCCAGATCCCTCTGCCTACTATTCTTGATCAAGGAACGTTTCACGGATTCGGCATAGGCTTCAAAATCCCGGAACAATTTGGAGCCTTGGATATCCCTCATCCTTTTCTGATTTCCCACAAGATAGGAAAGCCTCCTGGAAATCTGCAGCGTGTAATCAGGATCCTCCGCGCTATTCTTCGATGATGATCGAAGTTGGAAATTCTGACCGGCGCCTTCTGCCAGATCTTTAAGAAAAACCGCGAAAGCCGCCGGCGAGATTTGAGAAGTCTGAAACTCCTGGAATTTTCGGTTAAAATCTATCTGATCCCGAAGCCGACCAGAATGCTTTAACAGACCTCTCACTTTTTCTGCCAAGCGTTGAACTTCCCATTCGATCGAACGATCCCTTTCAGGTTCCTGTAAAGTTTGCTCAAGTAAAGCCGCAAGTTCGGTTCCCGGAACGGGCTTCCGGATCAAGGCCAGCCTCCGCAAGACATCCGTCAGGTGGATGGCATTCTTACGAAAATCCTCGAGCGCATGATCGATCTGAAGAAGCGGTTTTGAATAAACGGCCTTCTTTTGTGTCTCGAGACGATCCCGGACCTTCGCGATCTTTTCCAGCATCTTAGATTCTTCGGTTGCCGCCGATGCGAGCAGATAATAAGCGAGGCCCTGTTCGTAAAGACTCCAATCTTCGATCCCGTGGTAACGGCCGGGTTGGTCATTGAAAATGGCGGCGGCTGTCGTGCCCGATATTTCGCCGCGCTCGAAATAGGTTTCAAAAACCTGCATGAGCATCTCTTTGTCCGGAAAGCTTTTGAAGATTTGGGGATCCAATTCCGCCGAGGCGCCTTCCAGGGCAATGAGCTTGAGAACGCATCCTTTCTGAAAGTAGTCGATCATTTTCCGAATGGTTCGCTGGGCATCCGATACGCCGTGGGCATCTTGGACGAGAATCACCGTTTTACCCGACTTCCCCTCAAAAACTTCCGAAATCTCTCCGAGGGCTTTAGGAATCCGGATCGATGAGAGCCCGCTGCCTGACAATCGTAACGGACCGGATGAAGTCAGGACACGATCGGCCGCATCGGAATATGGCAGGATGAGATTGGCGCCAAGAAATGTCACAATCACAAAGAAAGCGATAACTCGGCGGATAAAAAAAGTTCCCAATCTATTTGTGTGAAACGACTCGTTCATTTGTGGTTTCGCGCGGCGTGTCCTGCGTGGAAATTTTTCGCGATTTTAAAAGTAATAATGAAAGACGATAAAAATTAACCGGCGGCTGCTAAAAATGCAAATGGCCGGAATCCCAGATCTAGCATTAAATGACACTACCGAATGCCTGCAAACAAGTTCTAAAAAGTTTATCAAGATAGTCGGAATCAATGATGCCCCTAGTTCTTGCTGGCTTAACCGCAGAAGTTGCATCGATGTCTTTTTTAAAAAAGGGGCTGAGCGGACACCACTCAAGATTGAGCTGGCCAATCATTTTGAGAAGTTGCTATCCTCGCTATCCGTAGTAGGCGAGCCGCCGAAGAAACCCGGAGTCCAACAAGCATGCCACGGTACCTTCGAGGATGGCTGTACGGAATCCCTACCTTCGCCAGAGCAAAACCTTGGTTTCTCGCAGGCAGGCACCGAGGCAATTTACCCTCCTTCACCAGGGCTATCGGCGGGCATCCGTTTCTCATTCCTCTGCGGTCATAGCCGGGGTCCCCTGTGAAGGTGGATGAATGTACAGATCCGTCATCATCCTCCCCTAACCTGGCTCATTAAAGGAGAAGGATAACCGTTCAGATACCCCAGGCAATAAAATTCCTTCACGCTTTAAACACCAGTATCGTTTTGCCGTACCGAGGGCAAAGCCCCTCAAAGGGGAATTTGCAATTTGGAAGGATTAATGGCACACTTTACATTGGTAGTAACGTTGGTTAGTTTTGAAACCTTTGTAACGCCAAATAACCGTGTAATCTTGCCGTTTGCATGTCGCGGCGGATGAACCGAAATCGAATTTATAACTTGTAATGACGCACATCCAACGCGGGATTAATTCATGATACCAATCAAAGAATGGGTCACCCCGATCGTGGTGGGTGCCTACCCCGAAGAAACCGTCACCACCGTATCCAAACGCATGAGTCAACATGGCGTCGGTTCTCTCATTGTTTACAATGTCGAGCGATTCCCTGTCGGCATTCTCACGGAACGGGATCTCTTGACCAAGGTGATCGCCATGGATCGGGATCCTGCGACGACGAAAGTCGGAGAAATCATGACAACCCCGATCGAGACCGTCAATATTTCAAGGCCGGTTTTGGAGGTCTTTAAGCTTTTTGCGGAACGGGATTTCCGGCATTTGCCCGTCAGCCTCGATGATGGACGTATTGTCGGCGTTTTGTCGCTTCGATCCAAGGCCTTCATCCAGGAAATCTGCCGCATCATGGAGGTTTTACAGAACGTTAACGAATTAAAATCCCACTTTTTGGCCAATGTCTCCCACGATCTCAAATCACCCTTGATCTCAATGACCAAAAGCGCCTCCCTGATTTTAAACCATTACGACGAGCTCAAAAAAGAGGAAATTCTTCATTTTATGGAAATCCTCGAGCGGCAGGGAAACCACTTACAACTGCTCATCAGTGATCTTTTGGATATAACGGCGCTTGAGGCGGGGAAATTGCGGGTTTACAAACGGAATGTTAATCTGATGCACCTTGTTTACCAGGCGATCGATAATACCAAGGTACTGGCTGACCGTAAAAAAATCACCATTACCTTGAATAAACAAACGGAAGACACGGTTATCTTTGCTGACGACACGCGCATTGTTCAGGTCCTTCATAATCTTTTGGACAATGCGATCAAGTTTACCTCTGAGGGGGGAACGATTGAAATTTCCGTGTGTCCTGAAGGCGACGACAAAAAAAGCCTGAGGGTTTCGGTCAAGGATAACGGTGTTGGCATTCCTGAGGAAAAATTGCGGCTTATCTTCCAGCGTTTCGAACAGGCTCACGACCCGACTATCGGGGTCCCGAACGGGACGGGTCTCGGTTTGACCATTGTCAAAGAAATCGTGGCCCTCCACTCCGGCAAGGTATGGGTTGAAAGCGAGGAGAATAAAGGAAGTACTTTTTATTTCACACTGCCTGCGCGCGAAGACATCCCCATCTTTGAAGGCAAAAAGATCGAGTAAACTCCTTCCGACCGAAAGGCACCTATGCCACCATTTTCTGTATCTTTCCCAAAAGATCCGATACCGGAAACGGCTTTACAAAATAATCGACGGCACCGGCCGCGATGGCCTTCTGGATACTCTCTTTCTGAACCTTGGCGCTGATTATCAGCACAGGTATATTTCTTGTCAGGTTTGAACTTTTTAACCGCTTTAAAACTTCGAGGCCGTCCATTCCCGGCATCATCACGTCCAAGAGGATCAGATCCGGTTTCTCATTTTGGGCCTTTTCTAAACCTTCAAGGCCTGTTGAGGCAGAGATCACCTCGTAATGATTGGCCACGAGCCGATTCCCCAGCATTTCGAGGACGTCCGGTTCATCATCGATCATCAAGATCCGTTTCGCCATAGAAAAGATCTACACCCCCAAACCGAGTTTCTTCATCAGATCATTAACCGTTCTTCCATCCTCCGGAAAATTTGCGCTCC
>JAMWDC010000114.1:4154-6909 GCA_023819025.1 Candidatus Omnitrophota bacterium
CGCAGTTCCGGATTCCTGTCCCAAGAAGACTTCGTGCATCACCGTATTCGTCCGCTCTTGAATGGTCACGGCATCCGATTTCGACGCGGCAGGCAGAATTAACAAAACAGAATCTCCGACAACAACCGTCCGGTCGCCGCGGCGGATGAGCGCTTTTTTCATCTGCTCTTCACATTCCCCCAAAACCGCGGTCAATTTCTTCAGCCCCATGACCTGGGATAGGGCAGAATGATTCGTCAGCTTCGCAAGAACAAAGCTTACGGACGATTCGGAATGGACCGCGTGGGTAAAACTCTCTGCAATGTATTCCTTAAAGAGATCGCTGCCGGTATATTTGGGCAAAATAAAAACGACTTTCGTCCCCTGGCCCGAGTGGCTTTCGACCCAAATCTTCCCGTGATGCAATTCGACTAAACCTTTGCAAATGGACAATCCCAGCCCTGTGCCTTTCTCCGACCCCGTCTTGGGCCGGCCGAACTGTTGAAATTTATCAAAGACTTTCCCGATATCCTTCTCATCGATTCCCCGCCCGCTATCGGCCACAAAACATTCCACCCAGCTTTCGCGTTCCGTAATCCCGACCTCGACGAATCCCTTCTCGGTAAATTTCAGCGCATTGCCTATCAAATTCACCAACACCTGCGTGATCTTGTCTTTGTCAACATAAACAGTCAATCGGTCGCAGGAAAATTTCTCCTTCAACGCCAATCCCTTTTTCTGGGCCCGGACCTGGAACCCTTGAACCACCCCCCGCACCAGCTCCATCAGATCGGCAAATTCCCTCTCCAGGGCAAGCCGTCCCGCCTCGATCTTTGAGATGTCCAACAGATCGTTCACGATACGGGCGATGCGCTTTGTATTTATGAGGGCCGTGGATAAAATTTTCCTTTGATCATCGGATATTTCTCCGACGATCCCGTCCAAAAGCTGGGCAATCCCCTCCTGGATGACGAAAATCGGGGTTCGCAATTCATGAGAGACAAGACTGACGAATTGATCCTTCATCTTGTCCAAGGCCTTGCGTTCAGTGATATCTTTGATAATACCAATGGAACCGATAATGGAGCCGTCGAGGTCCTTCAAAACGCTGATGGAGATGTCGGCATCAACCATTGTTCCGTCTTTTTTGATGATCTTTGTTTCAAACCGGTGCTGCATCCCTTTTTTTCGGACGTTGAGTTTTCTGATCTTTGCCCACTCCTCCGGAGGATAAAGAGAACTGACCGGCAACAAGTATAAATCTTCCTGGCCCATCCCTAGAAACCTCTCGGCAAACTTATTCCACGAGACAATCCGCTCGTTGGCGTCTGTGACGGTAATGGCCGCGGCAGAATTGTCAAAAATGGTCCGGTATCTCTCCTCGGCGGACCGAAGTGCCCGTTCGGCCATTTTGCGGCGCGTGATATCCTTCATGATACCGATGGAGCCCAAGATTTGGCCTTGCGTATTTTTCAAAACCGTAACCGACAACTCCACATCAATAACGGCACCGCTTTTCTTGACCACTTGAGTCTCTACGTGAGGCTCAATGCCTTTCTTGCGGATATTGTATGACCGGATCTTCCGCCAATCTTCGGCAGGATACAGGGAACTGACGGGCTTTAAGTAAAGGTCCTCAGGGGTCATCCCCAGCAGGTCTTCAGCGAATTTATTCCAAGAAACGATCTTTTCCTCGGCATTGGTGACCGTAATGGCAACTGCCGAATTCTCAAAAATCGTGCGGTATTTTTCTTGAGTCATGCGGGCTTCATGTTCGAGGCGTTTGCGGTCCGTCATATCCCGGAAGACCACTTCAATGCCGGTCTCCTTGCCTTCACTCTGGATGAGCTGGGCATGGGCCTCCACGGTGAGGGTGCCACCATCTTTACGGATCAGGTCGAGTTCGAAAGGAAGACGCGACTGGCCTGCCTTGATGAGGACATATTCCTTCAGCGCCGTCGAAAGAGAGGAAGTCCCCAAAAGACCAGCCTTGGTAAAATGTTTTCCCGCAAGTTCATCCAACCGATAACCTGAAATCGCCTCAGCAGCCGGATTGACCGCTTCGATATAGCCTAAAAGATCCAAAATCAGGATGGGGTCCGCTGCGCTATGAAAAAGACTGGCATAACGCTCCCCTTTCTTCCGCAACTCCTCGGACAGCCGTTTTCGTTCTATGGCATGACGCACAGTACGGAGCAAAGTTTTTCCGTCGATCTCACTTTTAACCAAATAATCCTGTGCACCTCGCCTTAGGACCTCCAGGACCAAAGATTCATCATACGCTCCCAATAAAACAATGACCGGAAGATTTGGGACATGACCGAGAAACTTGGATAAAGCCTCGGTCCCTGTGTATTCGGGCAAGGAAAGATCCAGGAGAATTACATCCACTTTTGTTTTCCCGCACTGTTCCAGACCTTCTTGAAGATTGGATACAGACACTAAATCAATGTCCAACCCTTCTTCCCTCGACAGATTCTCCCTCAGACGATCCAGATCCGCGGGATCATTTTCCACCACTAAAGCCTTGAGGACCTCATGCATCCTGTCATAAGGACTGGTAGGTGTCATAAAAAACCCGATGGGTTAAGAGTTCCTTCTCGCACGTTTTTCTTGGTCCAAGGCCTTATCGGCCTTGGCCATAATAGCCTGCAGCGAAACAGGTGAAGCGGAATCATAATAGGCAGTGCCAAGGCTTAAAGATAATTATATGTTTTTTTGTAAAAAGCCTAGTGAAATGATTTACTTTGATAATCCAGCCACTACATGGCCTAAA
>JAMWDC010000115.1 GCA_023819025.1 Candidatus Omnitrophota bacterium
GGTCATGACTTTTGTCCAGCGGCGCGCGTGGTAGTGCTTAACAGAACGGCAGAGCGTACGAGCCGCGTGAAACTGTATGTCAAAAAGGCCGATGCGCCGTTCGCTGGTCGGCCCAATTGGGGCGGCTGAGACGCCGGGGGAATAACGCGATCATCGTTGGGGTTAGTTTCCGTTGACAGACAATAAAGGTGGATCCCGCAAAAGCGGATATCGATCAGGTATCTCGCCTCCTCGCTTTGAAACTTCAAGAGCGTGGATTACGGGTCATCGATATGACAGAGGCGTTTCGGTTGGCCCAGGCTTCAGGAGCCAAAGAGCTGTTTGGTCGGATTGATATCCATTACGGTTCGAAGGGGTACCGGCTTGTTGCAGACATTCTTTATCCTGTTATTGAGGAAGCATTAAAAAAGAAGACCGAAGACGCCGTAAAATGATAAAAATAGGCATCGATTTAAGAGGACGGCAGGCGCATAGAAGTTTGCCTTCCGGCAACGAAGTTGCTTTAATCCTGGTTAAGAAAACCGGTTAAGTGCGGCGTATCCCTAAAATCATTCTACGGAAGGATTGGTTCAATTAAGATGATGAATCAAGAATCATTGTATCCGCTGGCCCAACGTCAAACCAATACGTTCTCCTTAATGGGCATACCGATTCATCGAATCACTGTCAGAGATCTTGAGACTTTTATCGAGAATGTTTTTAAGGAAGGCAGTAAAGCGATTATCGCTTATGTAAATATTCACGGCATGAATCTCGCCTATGAGTATCCTTGGCTTCGGGATTTTTTTCAGGAGGTTCAGGTCGTGATTTGTGATGGAGACGGGGTGCGGTGGGGGATCAAGTTGCTGGGAGGGGACCCCCCACCCAAAATTACTTTCACACGCTATATTTGGAATATTGCCGAGTTCTGTGAACGTCATCATTATCGCATATTTCTTTTAGGGGGAAAGTCCGGAGTGGCCCAGGAAGCCGCTGAACAGATCAAACGCAAATATCCGCGACTGGAAATCGCCGGATGCTACCACGGTTATTTTGATAAAGACGGCGAAGAGAGTGAAAAACTCATCATGCGGTTGAATGTTATCCAACCCGATGTCTTGATTGTCGGTTTTGGGATGCCGGCTCAAGAGAAGTGGCTTTATCAAAATTGGAAACGCATCCATGCGCATCTTTTTCTCCCTGTCGGAGCTGCCTTGGATTACGTCTCGGGTCGAATGAAGAATGTCCCTTCTTGGATGATCCGATGGCATATGGAGTGGCTTTTCCGGCTTGCCGAAGAACCGGTGAGGTTGTTTTCGCGTTACGTTTTTGGGATTCCTTATTTCTTCTGGAGAATCTGTCTTGAAAAGCGGAGGCGCAGTGAACGTGGATTCCTTCGATAAAAGGGAACGGAATGCTGTCCTTTTGATTTTATGCGTCGGGCTTCTCTTTACAGGGGTCAATTTCTTTACTGGATATTCGGCGGATCCCGACGGCTACTATATTACAGAGAAAGCCCTTGCGATTCGGACCGATGGTTTTCAGCGCAGCCGGTCTTTTGGTTTCCCGCTTTACGAATTGCCGGTTTATTTGATTATCTTTTATCTCGGACGAACGGCTGGAAAATTTTATTCCCTGTTTTGGTATTTGGCTTCTGGGATTCTGTTGTTTTCTATCTTAAGAAAACTCAAAGTTGATCCGGATCGCGCATGCCTCGCAGCCTTGTCGTTCATGGTCATGCCCGTTGCGGTTATCAGCGGGAATTCGATTATGGAGACGAGTCAGGGTCTCTCTTTGGCACTTTTGTCGCTTTACTATTTCATCTGTCTCATGGAATCCGACAGTGCTCCGCCAAGTTTTACAATTTACTTGATGGCAATTTCTGTGGGGCTTGCCACGTCGACCCGTTTGGATTATGCCATTCTCGGTATATCCTGTGGTTTGACTTTGTCATTGCATAAGCGGTTTCCACGGATAACTTTTGTATACGCCTGTCTCGTCGGGCTTCTTGTCGCGTTGCTTCCCTACGCGGGCCTTTATGGATGGAGCACATTTTCGAAACCCAGTGTGGTGATTCCCGATCCCCTCTCCCGGAAATTGATCCGGGCCCTTTTTGGGGTTGTGGCGTTGTTCGGAATCCCGGGGTTCTTCATGGCCGTGGTCGCGGTCGGTCGTTGTCTTATCGTAAAAACCGGTTTTGTTAAACCGTATCTGCGTTTTTTTTTCATTGTAGCTGTTGTTTTGCTGGCGGTACGTTTTGTCATACTGCCAGATGTATTAAGATATATCATTATCTTACCCGCGTTGGTCATCCTCCTGATGGTTAGAACGGTTAGTAAAAAAATACTTTGGCTATTTGTATTTGCAATGGCGCTTCCGAACTTTGTCCAGTTCCATTTGTTCCGAAGAGATCAGAACAATTTCGAGATTTATTTGTCCCCGGGATTCTCGCCGGGGGCTCTATGGCAAGAACGAAGCGGGCGGTTAAAGCAGGAGTATCTGTTCCTCGAGTTGCCGGTACTTTTGGATCAGGTAGCGGACCGGTTTGGCTGTAAAAGTTATCTGCCCAGGCTTTCCTTAATCAAGGGCGTGGAATACCTCAATCGTTTTGACTGTTTGATTATTCCAAATGAGGTCCGCCGATTCCTCAAGCCCGGTCGTTTACATAATATGTTCTCGGGGCTGAAGCCGCGGGTCATAGTTTACAATATTCCGGATCACCGCGGCTGGAGTCAATTTTTTCGCCACGAGGACTGGACAAAAATCGGGCTGGATGATTTTAAGGAAATTCAACCGGGTCATCCCGAGGGGTGAATAGGCGGTTTTATTTTGCGCCGATTCCCAACAATACGATGGGGATCGTTTGAACGAATATCTTCAAGTCAAGCGCAAGGGACCAATTATCGATATACTGGAGGTCCAGTTTCATCCATTCATCAAATTTAATGATTTTGTTCCTTCCTTGAACTTGCCATAAGCACGTCAGTCCGGGCCTCATACTAAGCCTCCTTCGTTGCCAGGGTTCATACTTTTTGATTTCGGCAGGAATGGGAGGCCTCGGGCCCACAATACTCATGTCACCGCGCAAAACATTCACGAGCTGGGGGAATTCGTCTAGACTGAATTTCCGGATAAATCTCCCAAACTTGATCAGGCGTGGATCGTTGGACATTTTAAATACCGGTCCGGTCATTTCGTTATACTTTCGCAAACTTTCCAAGAGGTTTTCTGCATTGAGGACCATGGTCCTGAATTTGTAGAGTGTAAAAAGGCGCCCGTTCAAACCCACCCGGACCTGTTTGAATACGACCGGGCCGTCGGATGAATTGAATTTGATAATCATTGCAGTTACAAAAAAGACAGGTGAAAGGATCATAAGCAAGGTTAGGGAGATGGCGATATCAAGGAAGCGTTTGATAAAGAGGCTGATATGCTTGTCCGTGGTGGATTGGAACATCAAAAGCGGAAAGCCCGGAAGTCCGGTCTGTTGAGCGCGGGCGAACTGTAGGGTAAAGAGGTCGATCGCAATGCTGACCCGTTTTCCGACTTGCTCGCAGTAGAGGATGGCCAGTTCTATATTCGCAAGCCAAGTACGCGGTACGACGAAGATGACCTCGTCTACAATTCTTTGGTCAAGAATCGTCGGAATATCCGTGAGCTTTCCGATAATTTTGTGTCCCAGGACCCTTTTCCCGACAAGTTTCGGATCCATGTCGAGGAGGCCGATGATTTTGAATCCCCATTCCGGGTGACGCTGGACAAGGCGGATAAATGACTGGGCACGTTTTCCCGTACCGACAAGCAAGACATACCGGGTGTTAAAACCTTTTTTCCTGAAATACCGAAGAGTAGTGATGATGGCAGTCCGTTCCAAGCATATGAAAATCAAAGCCAAAACGGAGAAGGAACCAAGAAAAACACGGCTAATATAATACAACTTTAACAAATAGGCGATACTCCCGAAAACAAAAGTTGCCAATAGATTTGCCTTGAAAATTTCATAAAGCATAATCCAGAGACTTCTCCTTCGTAGATCGATATAAGCACGGGTCAAGTACAGAGAAGTCCCCCAAAGAATGAGAACCGTGGGGAGAACAGTTAGGTAATGCTCCAAGGGGTATTGGGGTTTAATGATTGTTTTGTCGAGAATAATCCCAAGGTAACTGCGGAGGAAATACGCGCTGAGGAATGCGAGAGAAATCAGCGTAAGATCAATGAAGATCAATAGTTGCCGGAATGCCCGATCATATTCTCTCAACATCCCTAAATCCCTTATGGGGTTATCCACCCACACTTATTAATACATTGCTCCAGTTATTCCCTCCCTTTGGTGGGGAGGGTGAGGAAGGGTGTGACGAATCGCTATGCCCCCACCTTAAGCGAGGAGGTATCCTATTCTGTGAAAACTGGAGCAATTCATTTATTAGTATAGCATTTTGAATATTGCAATCGTTAGAAATTTGATTTAAGCCGATGTACAAAGTCGTTCGTGGGCATGTACTAGATGGTCAAACTGGGTCAAGATTTGTCCCTGCCTTGAATTGCCTAAAGGAGCTACGATTGCGCCGGTTTTCCAGAAGGGATAAATTTTCGTCATGAGTTCACGGACGCTACTGGCTTCAAAACGAATCACGTGCGTTCCATCAATGACACTATATTTCCCATTTTCTTTGAACACACACACCGTGTGAGCGTATTGATGCCCGTAAATATTTAAAACAAAAGATGTTATGTGTTTGTAACGCAAAATTTGATGGGCGAAAACCGCAAAATCCTCACAATCGCCCTTCTGCGATTCGAGCAATTCATCCGGAGATTGCCAGTACTCCTCTCTGCCGAATTGTTCGCGGTCCGTGACAAAACTGAAATTTTGCCACACATAGTGTGCGATGTCTTCTGGAGTTTCGAGTTGACTGGCGAGTTCCCGGAAGGAGAGGTTTCGGTAAAACATTTGGGCGTTCGCATCGGCAACAATCGTTACGCTACATAAGACGAAGATTGCTGCGAATCCCCAGTAAGCAGCAACGTGATTTCTCATGCCGAATCCTCTCCTTGAGAACCAAGGAGATCCTGATTCGGCCAAATCTCTTGGATTTGGCAACCCAGCCGCTCACTCCCATCTTGGTGGAGATAGAAGCTCGAGCCTGTGGCTTTGCGTCCCCTGATTACTCAGGGTTTGCCTTTTTCAGAATCCCCGAGAATTTTAATTCTCGTTACTTCTATTTAGAAGATAACATGTGACGTTAAATTGTCAAATAAGAGGTCGTATTTTCAATAACGTATCTGACTATGAAGATTGTAGTTGTGTCAAAACTAATAAAAGTAACATTTAAAATACTCCCGCGGGGATCGATTTGACAAATAATTTTGATGTTGCTACGATACCAAATTAAAACTAAAATTAGCGGCCCGTTAAGGTTATTAATTCGTTTTTCTCATGATGGTCATGCTAAGAATCAAAATGAATACGATTGAAGAAATCATTGAAGAAATCCGAACAGGCCACACGGTGATTATGGCGGACGACGAGTCGCGCGAAAATGAAGGGGATTTGATTTTTGCTGCCTCTTGGGTCACTCCGGAAAAAGTTAATTTTATGATGAAGTACGGAAGAGGTCTGATCTGTGTGCCTTTGACGGAGGAGCGCATTGAAGAGCTGGGCCTTAAAGAAATGAACCTCCAGCGTGCGGATTCCATGAAGACTGCATTCACCGTTTCGGTGGATGCCCGTTTTGGGATAACGACCGGCATATCTGCCTACGATCGTTCTCGGACCATCGAAATTCTTGGAGACCCAAAACGCGGGTCATCTGATTTAGTATCGCCCGGACATATCTTCCCTCTGAAAGCCCGTAGGGGGGGGGTCCTGACACGGGCGGGACATACGGAGGCAGCGATCGATTTAACCCGGCTGGCAGGTTTAGAGCCCGCGGGGGTCATTTGTGAAATCATCAACGATGACGGTACCATGGCGCGTTTGCCCGATCTGGCAGTCATGGCGAAAAGACACCAACTGAAGATCGGAACGATTCGGGATTTGATCGAGTATCGGAGGCGTTATGACAAACTTGTGGAGAAAATCAGCGAAGCGAAAATCCCCACAGTCTTCGGAGAATGGAATGTGTGCCTCTACCGCTCCCTCGTTGATAACTTGGAGCATGTCGTATTGATCAAGGGGAAAATCAGTGATCGTCCGATACTCGTCCGGGTGCATTCGGAATGTTTCACGGGAGATTTGTTGGGTTCGCTCCGTTGCGATTGCCATGACCAGTTGCTGGCTGCCATGGAAATGATTGAACGAGAGGGCCAGGGAGTCATCCTTTATATGCGACAGGAAGGTCGGGGTATCGGCCTTGCCAATAAACTTAAGGCGTACAATCTTCAGGATCAAGGGTTGGATACGGTTGAAGCCAACAAGGAATTGGGTTTCAAACCAGACCTTCGGGATTACGGCAGCGGGGCTCAGATTTTAAAAGACTTGGGTTTGACTCAGCTCCGGCTGATGACGAATAATCCCCGAAAAATAGTCGGTCTTGAAGGACACGGCCTTCGGGTCGTTGAGCGGGTTGCGCTCGAACTTCCGCCTCATCCTCACAATTTGAAATATTTGAAAACGAAGAAAGAAAAACTCGGCCACCTGCTGAATCTTTGATATTTTTATGGCTACCCACATCGGACGCCTTTGCGGACGCGGTAAAAGATTTGCCATTGTCGTTTCACGGTTTAATCAATTTATCACACAGCGTCTCTTGGACAGTGCCGTCGAAACCCTTCAAAAAACCGGTGTTACTAAAACGAATATCCACATCGTTTGGGTTCCTGGTGCGTTGGAGATTCCTTTTTTTTGCCGACAGGTTGGTGCCACACGAAAATGGGATGCGCTTATTGTACTTGCC
>JAMWDC010000116.1 GCA_023819025.1 Candidatus Omnitrophota bacterium
ATTCTTTCCCACCTTTGGCGGGATCGGGATGACGATCTTGTCGGGTGCTCTTAATATCGGCTGTTTCTGGTAAATTCTTTTCCTGCTTAATCAATGACACAAAGCAGGCCCTTGAGGTATTCGCCTTCCGGGTGATAAATATTGATGGGATGATCAAAGGCGTGGGATGTCTTTTGAAGGATACGGAGATTGCGGTGGGCATCCTTCGCGGCACCGAATACAATCTTCTGAAAAAGATCCGAAGAGATGTAAGAAGAACAGGAGGCCGTAAAAAGCAGGCCGCCCGGAGAAAGCCGTCGGATCGCATAAAGGTTGATATCCTTGTATCCGCGCGACGCTTGTTGGATTTGCTGTTTATTCTTGCAGAAGGCGGGCGGGTCCAGAATGATCATGTCAAATTCCTGGCGGGACTTGCGGAAATAGTCAAAAACATCCTCTTTCACAAACTGTGTATGAGTGAACGACAAGTTATTTCTCGAAAAGTTTTCGCGTGCGACATTCAGTGCGGTCTCCGAAGACTCGACGCAGACTACTTCGTCGGCACCGCCCTTGGCGGCATAGACACCAAATCCCCCGGTATAGGCAAAACAATTCAACACCCTCCGCCCGCGGCTGTGACGCCCGACGAGCCAGCGGTTGTCTCGCTGATCCAGAAAAAATCCCGTTTTTTGTCCGCCATGGATATCGACGAGAAACAAATTTCCGTTTTCTTCAATTTCAATAAAATCCGGAGGTTCCTCGCCCGCTAATTTTCCGGCCCGTTTGGGAATACCTTCCCAATCCCGTTCCGGGGTATCGTCTTTTTCATAGATCCCGCGAACCGATGTTGTTTTTAGGAGAATCGCAACAATGACCTCCTTCCAGAGATCCATGCCCGCCGTGAGAAACTGGACCACGAGATACTCGTGATACCGGTCGACCACAAGACCAGGTAGGAAATCACCTTCGGAATTAATCAAACGGCAGGCATTGGTCTGGGGAGGTAAGAAACGCTGCCTTAATGCTACGGCATCGCTGATTTTTTTCTCGAAAAACTCGGGGCCGATAGAAATATCTTCAAAGGCAAGCATCCGAATTGCGATCTGTGAACGGGGATTCAAATATCCGATCCCGAGAAATTGGTTCTCGGCAGAGAAAACCCGGATCAAATCCCCCGTCTCAAATCCATCGTCGATCTGATCAATAGCCCCTGAAAACACCCAGGGGTGGCGGCCTTCCAGAGGTTTTTCTTTTCCTTTCTTTAACAGACACCGGAGGGTCTTCATGGAATGAAAAAATGGCAGGCAAGCGCTACGACTCCAATGGCCAAGCAATAATAGCCGAAAACAAAAAACCGGCTGCGCTCAATGATCCTTAAGAGAAAGGCGATCGCAAAATAGCCGACAATCGCGGAAACGAAAAATCCGACGAGAAGGACATGCATGTCGGCATATGATCGATTGCCTCCCTGCCCCAACTCGAGCAGGCTCGCCCCCAGAATCGCGGGAACCGCGATCAGAAACGAAAAACGGGCTGCATCCTTTTTCTCGATCCCTAAAAACATACCGCCTAAGATCGTAGAACCCGAACGTGAAATACCCGGAATGAGCGCAATCCCCTGAACAAAACCGATCAGAAGGGCATCCAGCGGTTTCATTGAAGCCAGGGATCGTTTACCTCCGTCATGCCCGCGGCTCAAAAGAAGGACCGCACCCATGACCATCCAGGCAATTCCAACGCCGAAGACGGAGCCGAATAAAGATTCCACCCGATCCTTAAAGAGAAATCCCATCAATCCGGCTGGAATAGTCGCGAGAATGATGTATGCGCCAAAGCGGGCATTCGGATATTTCCCTTCAATGGCCCTCCGGCTAAACGTGTGCAGAAAATCCAAGGTGTAAAGCATCGTATCGTCAATGATCACGTACAATTCACGCCTGAAATAAATCAATACGGCAAAGAGTGTCCCTAAATGAACCGTGACATCAAAGTCAAGCATGGGTTCTTTAAGCCCAAAAAGATGCTGAAACAAGACGAGATGGCCCGAACTCGAGATGGGGAGAAATTCCGTCAGCCCCTGAACCATACCCAGCCAAATTGCATCCATAACGGTCATAAAATTCGTTTAGTACTGGCTATGTTTATAAATACCGGGTTTGTTTTTCAGTTTTAAGCTGCTCCACCACCTTACGGATGAGTTCGGTCTTATCTTTATGCGCCACCAGCAATGCATCCAGTGTATCAATAACGATGTGATCGCGGATCCCCACGAGGGCAATCAACCGTTTCCGGCTTTTGACCACATTGCCCGAACTATCCACAAAGATCGCTTTACCTAGAACCGCGTTCTGATCACGATCCTTGGGCCAGAATTGACCTGCTACTTTCCAATCCCCGACATCACTCCAGCCCATGTCGACCGGCAGGGTCAGAATTTTGCCGCGCAATTTCTCCATCAAACCGTAGTCAATCGAAATATTGGGCATCCGGCGATAAAACCGTTTCATCCCCTTTCTGATGCCATGATCCGTAATTTTAACCGCCAAATCATAGGCAGACGGCAAATAGGTATTGGTTGCTTCCAATAATTTGTCGGCCCGCCAGACAAACATCCCGCTATTCCAATAAAAGCGACCGGTACGCAGAAAGGCACGCGCCCTTTGAACATCCGGCTTCTCATGAAACTTCTTCAGACGATAGATTTTGAATCCGTCTTTCCGGCCGACAAGTTTGTCCGTCTCCAAATAGCCGTAGCCGGTATGAGGAAAGTCCGGTTGAATGCCGAAGGTCACTGGAAATTGATACCTCCAGGCAATGTCAGCTGCCTGCCGTAAGGCCGTACGAAAATAACCCACTTTTTCGATGCGATGGTCTGCCGGTAAAATTGCGAGAACCGCTTCAGGGTCTTTTCGTATCACGATGGACGCGACAAGGGCTGCACAGGGAGCCGTATTTCTGCCGACGGGTTCGCCCAAAATCTGGGAGTGCGGGATCGCCAAAAATCGGGCGGCTTGAGAGACCTTCGCATCCTGGGTGACAACGAGGATGCGGGACGGCGGGATCACCCCTTGGAGGCGGTCCACCGTTTGCTCAAGAAGGGATCGGCAACCAAAAATACGAAGAAATTGTTTGGGATTTTCGGTGCGGCTTTCAGGCCAGAACCGTGTCCCCTGTCCGCCCGCCATGACAAGTGCCCAAAGCATTAGAACTCCCGGCGCAAGGCCTTGATTTTGTTTTCGATGATCGCGCGTATCTCGGTAAGTCTCGGCCCACTGACTGCTTCAAAACGCATCACGAGCACCGGCTGAGTATTGGATACGCGCACAAGCCCCCAGCCGTCGGGAAATTGAATCCGTGCCCCGTCCGTGGTGATGACCTTGTACTCTTTTTGAAACTCTTGGACCGCCCTTTCGATGAGTTTAAACTTGATGTCGTCGGGACATTCCACACGGATTTCGGGTGTCGATACCATCGGTGGCAAATCCTCCAGATGCTTGGACAGCAGAATGTTCTCCTCATCAATCAGTTCAAGCATCCGGCAGGCGGCGTAGATCGCATCGTCGAAACCAAACCAGCGGTCTTTGAAAAACATGTGCCCGCTCATCTCGCCGGCCAGCGCGGCATTGACCTCTTTCATTTTCGCTTTGATGAGAGAATGCCCGGTCTTCCACATGATCGGATACCCGCCCCGCTTGGCGATATCATCGTAAATCTGCTGGGAACATTTCACGTCGCCGATGATCGTGGCCCCGGGTTTTTTCTTGAGGATCGCCCGTGCATAAAGCAAAAGGATTTTATCACCAAAAATAATTTGCCCTTTTTCGTCCACCACACCGATCCGGTCTGCATCACCATCAAACCCGATACCGACATCGGCTTGTGTCTCGACGACCTTCTTTTGAAGATCCGCCAGATTTGCGGGCACCGAGGGATCGGGGTGATGATCCGGAAAATCAGAATCCAGATTCGTATAAAGCTCGATGACTTCATGCCCCAGGCTTCGGATGAGATCCGGAGCCACAAGTCCCGCCATGCCGTGTCCCGCGTCCACCACCACCTGAAGCCTGCGGCGAAACCTCAAAAGCCCCTTTACATATTTTTTGTAATCCTCGATGATCTCGCCCTTCCGGACTGTGCCTTTTCCAGAAACATAATCTTCCTTCTCGATACGTGTCTTTAGTTCTTGAATCTCCCGGCCATAAAAAGGCCGATCCGCGAGATGGAGTTTGAAACCGTTATATTCAGGCGGATTGTGGGAGCCGGTGACAGAAATGCCGCCGTCAAGTTTTAAATAGGAGACAGAGAAATAAACGAGCGGCGTCGGGATGAGTCCTAGATCCAATACCTCGATGCCCGCCGAGGTCAACCCCGCGATTAACGCAGTTTGAATCCGTTTGGAACTTTTTCGCAAATCGTAACAGACCGATATCTTTTTTTTTCCTTCCTTGACGAGGACGGATCCAAATGCCTGTCCGATGGCGTGCGTCACAGGATCTGTTAATTCTTCGTCCCCGAAACCCCGGATATCGTATTCGCGAAAGATATGCGCTGGGACTTTCATCGATACCCCCCTCAATACAAGTTGACCAACGTTATCACTGGCAAGTAATCCTGCGAGCGAGAGGACTCGAACCTCCATGCCTTGCGGCGCCAGCCCCTCAAGCTGGTGTGTCTGCCAGTTCCACCACGCTCGCACAATTCGCTTTGTCTTTTAGAAACCAAACGATCCAACGACGGCCTGTACTTGATGTTAAAAATTTTTCGCGGCGGCGGGCCCCTTCATAATCCGGAAATATTTCAAAATGGACCAATGAAAAAGGTATCCGGCCTTTTGTCGACTTCACTCGACCTTCATTATGACGCTCGAACCGCTCTCCCAAATGGTTCGTTATGCCAACATAGTGCCTATGATCACGGTGACTCTGTAAAATATAAACGTAACAATTCGTCATTCGGATTTGCCTTGCGGCGTCCGCCACAAAACGCGGCGGACAAGCCAGCTTGGCCGTCACGTTTCTTGACGGCCCCTCAAGCTGGTGTGTCTGCCAGTTCCACCACGCTCGCACAAGCTGAATTTTTCAAAAAAAATTGGTCAGCATTATTTTTTATTTTTGACCCTGCGCTCTTGTTCCAGCGTGGCTTCAACCTGAGCCAGTTTGACCGCAAGCTTCTTCGCCTCCTCGATTAAGGCCTTGATCTCGCGATCGCTGTCGGAAATCTTTTTCCCTTCCCGTGTGGATTTTTCGTAGATCCGGCCCCCCAACTTTGCAAACTGCCTCGTGACCTGGTGTTCCAGAGTCAGTTTATCGATCAGAAGTTTCGTAATATGAGCCGTCTCGCCTGCTTTTTCGGAAACCGCTTTGACCGTCTGCTTGGTCACCTCAAATGCCTGATTAAATGCCTTCTCCGCTTTTTCATAAAGGGTTTTCTTATCCATTCGAATCTCTCCTGAGATATGAATCAATCATTAAGGTCGATTGTTAAATCGGGGTGTTATCTTACCTTATCCTTTCGAAGAAAAACACGACTTTTTTGTTTTCTCGAAAAGGGTTTAGAGACGATGAGGGAGCACTTTCGGCGGTCGAATTGGTAAGCCGGAGAGAAATCAGATAAGGGTAACTATTTTAAAAATGCCGCTTGTCGTTTGATCGTTCCCGCTTCCGCCGATATCCTGAACAATTCCGGTATCCAAGCGGACATGATCGGTGATGGGCATAATGAACCCAAAAACCAGACTGACTACCTTACCTCCCTTACCATGTCTCTCGAAATTATGACTATAAAGGACTTCCGTCTGGGGTTGCAACCAATGACAAACGTGACAACCGATGCCCCACCCTAAATTAAGCGCACCAGCCGAGTTCCCCGTGTCGTCCATTCTCTCAAGCGGCATTGCATAACCCGCATTCGCACTTGTAGTCACCCGGCTGAAGTCTTTTGTCACTGCAAAGGTGTTTGTCAGGCTTGGATACCCTTGCGAAGGGCCGAGATGATCAAAATTACTGCGCCGGCCCGTGGGGATAAGGATCGAAGGGACATAAGCGAAACGAAGGCATTGATCCCGGTTCTGATAAAAACGCCATCGTGCATTGACAATAAGGTCCGAACGGCCATGTCCTTTGTGAGGGCCGTCGGTTTCATCTAGGGATTCCCCCGTGTCCGGATCGACGGCGCCGCCTGTTTCATCGTAATTATTTTCTTTGTCCCGCAAAATCGCGATGCCCTGAGTCAGACCAATATCCAGTCCGTCAAGGATTCCGATATTGGTGACCGAATCAAACGAATGCATGCGATAATGCTTTCGTTCACTCCTGTTGCCGCTGGTCTGCCATTGCTTGGCAGCACCCGCGATCGAATAAGATAAATTGAGCTCGACGTGTCCGGGATCAACGGGTGTGGCATCGACCAGAATAAGTTTTGCGGGTTCGGGTTCTAGAATTGCCGTTTGCGACCCCGAATCCACTGCCGCCGGAGTTTCAACTGCGGCACCCGCGAGGTATGAACAAAAACCCGAGAGAAAAATGATCGCGAAAGACCGGACTAAAATCTTCATACCCCCCCCTTCTGCTTTTTAATAAAGTCTTTGTTGTTATTCAAGACCGGTTAAAAGCAATAAGTTTTTCTGTCTTAATATGTTCTCGACTGTATCGTCCGCGATTTTCTCGCCGTTTTTCAGAAGGACAATTCGGTTGCAAAGTTCCCGCGCAAGTTTGAGATCATGGGTAGCAATCACCTGAGTCTGGGTAAAACCTCTCAGAAGTTCCGTCAATTCCTTCTTCCCGCGAGGATCCAGACTGCTTGTGGGCTCATCCAAGGCAAGTATTTTTACGCCCATACAAAGAACCGTCGCTAACGCCACCCGTTTCTTTTCCCCCATGCTTAAATGAA
>JAMWDC010000117.1 GCA_023819025.1 Candidatus Omnitrophota bacterium
ACGCGTCCAGGTAGGCAACCCATAGGCGTTCCGCAGGGGCCTCGCGGTAACTACCGACCCCGGTCGGTGTCCCATCTTCTTTACTGAACCGCTCTTCAAGATCCGCCTCGCTCTCAACCGTAGCCCATTGCGTAACTTTTCTTACATAACGGTCTTCACGGCGGCCGGTCGAGGAATTATCCTGTCCGTAATCCAATCCTAAGAGCGTTTCCGGACATCCCACGCGGTTAAAAACTAAGGCATTGAGAACTTTTTCGCCGTTACCGCTAAAGAAGGCTATCATCTGGCGGTTTGCATCACTTCCGCGCCAAACGCCGGCATTCGTCGGGATTGAAGTCCCGTGATGGGATTCAAGATCGGACACGGTCGGTAAGGTTGCGTATTGCGTCAATTTCCGCAGATTGAGATCTTCACGCCGCGCGGTTCCGGTCTGATCCGCCCAATAGTCCATGGCAAGAATCGAGACGCCGACTGTAGCGGGATCAAAGATTACGCTATTGAGTACTTTTTCGCCGCGTCCGTCAAAGAAGGCAATCCTTTCCCGGTCAGGATCAGTTCCTGCTAGTGCGCCGGCGCCGCTCGGAGTCCCCGTCCCATGATGTGTTTCAACCGCACTCTCGGTCCTTGATGTGGTCCACTGACTCAGTTTACGCAGAATTTGATCTTCATGCCGGGCCGTTGCCGGATCATCGGTCCAGTAATCCAATGACATCAGGGATTTTTCCTTCCCGGTCCTGTCAAAGGTAAGAACGTTGAGAACTTTTTCGCCGACAGAATCATAGAAAAGCGTGTTGACTCGATCCGCGTTTATTTCGACAAGCGGGATACTGCCGATAGCATCTGCAGTCACCAAATTGGCTCCAAACACAGTTTCGACATCATCCTCGGTCTTCTGGGTTGCCCACCGGCGCACCAACCTCGTATTGAGGGATTCATTCCTCGAAGTGGCCGGATCATCCGTCCAATAATAGGCTGCGGTCAGAAACTCAACGCTGCCGGTCTTGTCGTACTCAAGGGTATTGAGATTTTTTCTGCCGAATGCATCCAGGAAGGAGGTCCTCGTACGATCTGAAGGTTCACCGCCAAATACCCCGCGCCCCGTTGGGTTGAAGCGCCCGTGGTAATCTTCTAGATCAACCTCAGTTCTCGTGGTCAACCACTCGCGCATCTTGCGAAGATACTGATCTTCGCGGCGGATCGTTGAGGTATCATCGGCCCAGTAATCAAAGGCCACGAGTTTTTCAACATCGCCAAGATTATTAAAAAGTAAGGCATTGAGAATTTGGTTACCTTGCCCATTCCAGAAAAGGATCCGGATGCGATCTGCATTTGTTCCACGCAGAACACCTACGTTCGTGGGAATCGTGGCGCCATGATGCGTCTCTAAATCAACTTCGGTTTTATCCGTTGCCCATTGACTCATCTTTCTGCTGAAAGTCGCCTCCCGGCGCGCGGTCGTAAGATTCTCGGCCCAATAATCGAATGCGAGGAGGGTTTCGGGATTCCCGAGTTCGTCAAAGAGCAAGGCATTGAGAATGTTTTCGCCTCGATGGTCAAAGAAAGCGGTGCGTTCCCGGTCGGCCTCCGTGCCGGTAAGCGTGCCGACCAGTGTCGGTATGGAAATCCCATGATGGGTTTCGAGGTTGGCTTCAGTCTTGGATGTGGACCACTCGCGGATCCTCCGGAGCATGTGGTCTTCATGGCCGGCCGTGGTCGGATCGTCCATCCAGTAATCCATCGCCTGCAATGACTTCACCTTGCCTTCTTGATCGAAGACTAACGTATTCAGTATGTTTCGGCCGTAGGGATCAAAGAAAACAATCCGCTGACGTTCGGCATCCGTGCCCAGCATCGGTGTAAGCACCGAAGGCGTGGTTGTACCGAAATAGGTTTCAAGGTCGGCCTCGGTCTTCTGGGTCGCCCACTGACGTACTTTCCGTATACAATTGTCCCCTGGAACTGCCGGCCAATAATCCACGGCAAGAAGCGACTTCACATACCCCTCGTCGTCAAATAGTAAACTATTCGCAATCCGACCCTCGGATCCGAAGAAGTGAACAGCTAATTTGGCAGAATTATCCTCTGTATCCGGTACGGTTGGCGCTGTTGAAGTCGAGGCACCATAGTAGGTATCAAGGTAGGCTTCGTCCTTTGCAGTTACCCATTCGCGGACTTTGCGAATTCCGCTGTCATCCGTCCAGTAGTCATAAGCAAGAAGTGCGGCCTCCTTGCCCTCTTTGTCATAGCGAAGGACATTCAGGGTCCTCGTCCCTAATGCATCCATGTAATATGTAAACTGCCTGTCCTCATTGCCCCTCTCCCCCTCCTTCGGTACGAGAGGCGCTGTTGCCGGATCCGATCCGTAATGACTGCTGATATCCGCACCGTCACCTGAATATTCCCATTCCCGGATCTTGCGGATGTAGAGATCTTCACGCTCAGGACTGGAGATATTGTCATTCCAACTATTAAAGGCCGCCAGCGATACGATGTTGCCCGCCGGATCATACCGTAGCGCATTGAGCACCTGATCCCCTTTCTTGCTCACATAAACCGTAGACACAGGCTTATCCGAGCCTGAGACATAGGCGCCTGCATACGGCACACTCGGATCGGTTCCAAAGTATGTATCCAGATTTGCCTCGGTTGCGGTTGTTGCCGTCTGGCGGAACATCCGAATATTGAGATCCTCCTGAGGCGCGCTCAGCGCATCGTCATTCCAGTATTCATAGCTCACAAGGGAGAAGCGGTCTCCGACATTACCTAACAAGTTGACTCCCCTGAGGCCGTCAGGATGAAAGTAGAGGATCTGGTCATAAACAGGAGCCGGTGCCGATGGAAATTCATCTGTGCTCAAATAGGGTGTTTTCGTTTGGGCTTTTGAAGTAGGCGTCAGGACTCCAAAGAAGGTATCCAGATCCGCCTCATTCTTCTGAGTACGCCAGATTCGGATTTTTCTGACACGCTGATCTTCACGCCTTAACGTTGCGGCGACATCATCCCAATAGGCATAAGATTCGAGTGTGGTACGTCCGGACCGGTCTGTTTTCAATCGGTTCAGGATTTTGCTTCCCGTCGCATCGAGATAAAGTACGGCCGTCCGTGTTGCAGGAGGCGGAATCACCAGTCCTGCCAGATCCGCAGGCACAGAACCCTTGTAATAAGCGTACTGAGTCATGATGCGAATGTGATTTCTGCCGGGCCAGAACGCATTCACGCACAGCCGCTCCGCAGTCGTTCCTGTCCCGTCGTTGGCAAAACCAATCGAGACACTTGCGCGTTCATTCCCATCGATATAAGTCCGGCTGTTTCGTTGCGCGATCGATATCCCCGCCACATAGGATTCCACTTCGGAACGCTGCGCGCCGGTGGAAAGCTGAGTGCTCAAGGAACTCGAATTCGCGGGTGTCAATTCAAGATGATCAATACTCTTAAGCAATCCGCCAATATAATTCATCTTGGAAAGTGACCGGACTGTCGTGCCGTCGTCTTCAAAGTCCAACGTGAACTGGGGACGCTTCGAGGCATCCAAATACGTCCGTGATGTTCGACCGTCCAACGTCAAACCGTTCACCAGGGGATCCAGCCCAGCAAAGGCATTGATGTTGGTTTCTATGTTCGTTTTCTGAGACGCGGAAAGCTCGAGATTATCAACAATAAGGCCGTCGGGGCTGAACCTTGAAAGGGATTTTACGCTCATCCCGTCATCTTCAAAGACAATCGAATAGAGCGTATTTTGAGCGTTGTCCACCCTCACCCGCGCCATCCGTTGGCCGGTTCCGACTAGAGCCACGGCTGCATCCAGATTCGTAAGGTTACCGAGCTGGTTCTTGATATGCGGTTTCTGCAAGGCGGTCAGGTAGAAATGATCGATCGCTTCAAGACTGCCCGTGGTCGGATGACGGATGAAGCGGACTAGGGATTCCACATCCCCATTGTCTGCAAAAATTACGGCATAGACCGACTGGCTCGAAGCATTCGTCCTGACAAAGGTTGTTTTCGGACTCAAACCGATCGCTGTCGCATACTGGGCTGTCGAATCGTATCGGTAGGTTCCAGAGAGAAGTTTATGATAGAATTGCAGGTCTTTGATTTCCGGGAGCCTCTGCGACTGTAAATCATCTCTTGAGAACTGCGTGGCGGCACTCCAGTCCACCCCGACTGTCGAGAGATTCTCAAGGGTGCGGTATGAAATCGAATCCCAATCTGCCAGTTCGTTGGCGATCTCCAGATCCACGGTGTCAGCCGATAACTGATCCGTAGGCATAGTCTCGTCCTCGAGTGCGGTGACGTCATCGACCGCCTGGAACTGGGACGCCGCCGGATTGTCGGTTTCCAATAGCGGCGAAAAATCGCTGCGGGATGCATCATAGCTTGACGTGGGCATCTCCATAAAAGGAAGATCATTCGCTGCTTCAATCCTGTTCATGTCCGGATCTTCACTCACAACTGATTCCTGTTCTTCGGCACCGCCAGCTTCTTTCGGACTTTCTATTTGAACCGGTATCTGCTCCGATTCTTCAAGACCCACCGGCGCCTGCGTTTCTGCGGCAAGAGCGGTTCCAGAGGCCGGCTGCTGACCACCCGAATTCGTTTCTCCGGCACCTTCGAAGGTCCGGTCATATTCGTCCGCATCTTTCAGGGCTTCCTTGGCCGCATTCATGAGACCCTCCATGTCGCCCTTGAAATTACTGAGTCGGGTATCCGCGTTTGCAAGTTCATCCTGAAGTGCCGGAATTTTGGCATTGAAATTGGCCTGTTGTGTTGCGAGCACCGACTGGACATTGTCAAACGCCTGCTTTTTTTCGAGCCATCCCGTCTTGTAACCGCTGTATTCCGCTTTTAGTTCTTCATTGACGCCCGGAGCGGCATCGAATGCGAGGGACATCGCGTTGTCAAAATCCTGCATTCTCGCGTGGGCAAGGTTCAACGCTGTCTGAAACTCGGTGTACTTTGATGAGAATTTGACCAAAAGATCCAAAAGCTCATTGCCCTTGTCCTGATAATTGCGGAAGACCCTCTCGAGATAGTTGTACGCATGCTCCATTTTCCGTCGGGCCTCCCTGTAGGCCCTCTCCTTCTCTTCCACCTCGATCCTGATATCCTCGACCCGTTCAAGCGAGCGCTCATAGGCTTTTGCGGCGTCCCGGAGTTCCTGAAGCTTCACTGGATCCGTCGGATCTGCGTTATGAGCGGCGAGTTTCGCCTGCAGGTTCGCAAAGGCGTTATTAAGCCCCAACACCCCACTGCCTGGGTCATCGGTCGTCTGCGCCGCACGGAGATCGTTAACCGCTGTTACATATTCACTCAATCGCGCCTGAAATTCGCCCTTTCGCTCGGAATAATAATGGATGGCGCTTTCCAATAATTCCGAGGCTGACTCAATTTCTTTTTCCGTCTGCTTCAGTTCCGTCTTGGCCTCTTCCATTTCTTCGGCTTTGAGTTCAAGCTGATCGCGCGTAGTCAATCTCAAATCACGGATCTCGAGGGCGGCCATACCGTCCACACTGGTCCTAAAAGCAACAAGACCTGTATGATGATCATTGACGGCACCGATCACAGCGGGCAGATTCCCGCAAAGCTGGATGCGGACCAAATTCAGCTCATTTTCCGCGCCTGTTTCTAAACTGAACCAGACCTGATAAACCTGATGGGCGATATTAAACTCGACGCGCCGATTCGCGATGGCGCCGAAGGCTGCCATCATCGATTCATAGGCGCCGACGAAGCCTTCAAATTGAGTACTCCATTCACGGCCCCGCGCAATCGCACGCCCGCTGGCTTCAAAAAGCTCCTCATACATAGCCATAAGATCTTTCATCGTCGTCTCAACCGTACCTATTTGAGTCGTCACAGCGGCGATATCCTCCTCGAAATTTGCCTTGCGGACCGCAAGATCAGCATCTTCAGCCACCAAATAGTTTTTCACCTGGAAGAGGACATTTCGTGCAGTTTCGTACTCCCCAAGGGCTTCGGCAGAGAGATGGCTTACATTTCCCGAAGACAGGGTTATCACAGTATCGATCTGCGTCCGCAGGAGACCGCCCGCTGTCATGAGTTCATCCGTCGCAGCCATCAAATCCTTTGCCCGTATGATGAGTTCCTGCATGTTCGCCTGATAATCCCTGAAGGCCTGCGTCAGGCGGTCATAATTTTGGATCAAACCGTTTCGGGCGCCGGCAAATTCCGGCAGTTCCTTATCAAAACTTACGGCCTTGATTTCCTCCATCATACGGATCGAACCGGCCAACTCTTGGGCCGCGGCATCCAGGGCGTCCTTGTTGGCAGGTATCGGACTTGAGGTATAGGCTGTCAAAGCCGACTCAAAGTCTCCAGCTGTTTTATTCAGTCCATCCACGGCATGGGTTTGAGCGAGGTGTATGGATTCCATAGAGTTTCCATAGGTGCCGGCGTGATATTCCAGCTCGTCCGTTTGATCTTCATAGGCTCCTAAAGTTTTTTGGAGCGCTTCAAAGGATTTGTCATACGCTTCCCGCGCTCGGTCGTAGGCTTCGACTTTCTTGTCGGCCACCACTTTTTTCTGACCATGATAAACCACCAGGGCTTCAAGATCGCGCACCGTCATTTTCAGATTTTTCAGATCCGGCGCACCAAGAGGTTCGGGCTGGATCAGATCGCGGTTCTCCCAGGCTTCCGAGAGGATATCCGTCAAAACCCTCGAAATGGAACCTGCCAGTTTTGTTTCAAACTGCGTGCCTTCGGGCAGCATGCCCGGCGCACTGATCATCGAACTCATCTGATCATAATATTCGCCGCCCGTGGAGTAGATATCATAGGACGTTTTTTCCGCTTGGATCGCATCCTTCAAGGTCGCGGTGCTTGTGCTCAGTACTTCATCCTGCGCA
>JAMWDC010000118.1 GCA_023819025.1 Candidatus Omnitrophota bacterium
GACGGCAAAGTCGCGAGGATCTTCAAATTCGGTGAAACGAGAATATGACCTTTTACGTTCGTATCGGGACGACCCGCATGCAGTTTCTGTGATTGCACTCGGCTCCTATCCACTCGGCGGGGACATCTTGTACGGTTACAGCAGCCGGTTTTTGAATCGTTACTCGGAGCATATTTATAATTCACGCTCGGAATATGTCGTGAATCGTGAGACCCCCGGCAATTTTACGAAAAATTCAGTTATGGCCACGCAGGTCGGTGAAGTGAAAGGCCTTGGGATCTCGAAAATCGTCGCGGCCTTTGCGCGCCTTGCAACCTACTTTTATAATCCCGACACCGGGACACGGATTAAAGATCTGGCCAGCAACGCAGGGGATATTAATTTCCGGGATGACCAATTCATAAGCGAGGTCCATGGTACCTATAATGTCGATCCTAACGTCTCCGTTTTGGACGCCAAACTCATCGCGTTCCGTGATCTGGCTGAAGGCGTGGATATTCCAAATTTTATGCAGTATCTCTTCAGTCTTGAATATCTTGCGTCCCGCCGCCGGGACATCGTGGAGGACGCGCCGTATGATGTCTGGTTTCGCGAAGGCGTCCTGAACGGATTCTTCGAAGGCATGAGGGAAAAATATGGGATAAAAGAAGGGGAACAAAAAGCAGTCGAATGGCTCAATGCTTATCTTGCCGGCGTTGAAAGGAGGCAGATTCCCCAGGATTCTTTATTCACGCCGGATCACGTCCGCGCCTATGTCGGTGCCCGCTCAGAAGTCCGCCGGACAGGGTCTGGTGAGACCGATGACTCCCCGGAGGCGGCCGAAGCGCGGACAGGAAAAAATGTTAAAACGCGAGAAAGTTCAAAGGTGAAAAAGTTAGCCGGCAACCAACCTTTGGAATTTTCAACTTTTGAATCGTCCACTGCTTTCTCCCGCTCGGAAACGCGCATGGGCGGAGTTGCGATCCGTCAGCATGCGGTGGATGCCGTATCTTTGTTTCCGCTTTCACAATTGTACGCACCCACGGAAAAATCCTATTATGAAAGGAAACCTTTTGAAATGTCCTTGGAAGAGGTTGCCGAAGATGATCCAGCCAAACAGATGCTTGAGTCGGGTATTTCTTACTGGCACAGGCAGCCGGCCTTCGTGGCGGGGATGTTTAGAAGCCGATTGGACGAGTTTACAAAATATACGACCGTGATCGGAGTGGATTTGCCGACACTTTTCTTTCATCCCAAAAGCGAGAGGGATTCGGAAGCTTTTGAAGATGTGACGCAGATTATGCAGATCTCTTTCCGGCGCCGGCTGGTTTTCTTCTCCAAAGATATTTTAGCAAGTCTAAAGCCGGACAATCCCTCTCATCAAGCGTTTGTCGCTTGGCATTTAAATATTGCCCAGACCCTGATCGATGAATATCACAACACCTTGACGGAGATGTCACTTCAAGGACGCGATCAGGGAGTTGTGACCACGGCTTTTGAGAAAATTCATGAGTCCATGACCGCAACGGTCTATGACAGGGCCCTTTGGCAGGATTTTGCATCCGGTGAAACATTGGCCTCGCCCCAATCCCGCGCGGCGCTTATGAATCAACTCACGGAGAAAGAAAATAAGATCCGGGCGCGTCAGACAGCGGTGATGAATTCGCGATTTGATCAGTTAGGGTCAAAAATGAAATTTCTCGATATGGCGTTAAAGAGATGGAGTGTAACTCAGGGATTGTCCGTAAGGGGTCTTGATTTTGTTATCAACACGATGTTTCCTACTCAAACTGCTGGAGGAAGTTTTCGAGAACTACAGAGAGGGGGGTTGACTCGGCTTCAGTGGATTGACAAAAACCTTTTGGAAATGGCGGATGACCTCAAGAGGCTGGCATTTTTCTATGCAAGAACACCGGATGCTAATCGGGTGAGAATTTTAAACGAAGCCGTACTGCATGTCTACGAAGCCATCCAGAAAATCGATCCCGTGGCGTTAGTTCCCTTCGATGCCCAGAAGCGGAAATTGTACTTTCTTATGCGGATCGGGGATTTTCCAAGGTTTCAAATCGAATTCAAAAAACTTGTTCAGGCCGAATATGTGCCATTGATTCATCGGGAATCTCAACTTAATTTCACCGCATTCCCTTTGCCCTTGTGGAAATGCGAGGCCCTGCCGGATCTTCTTTACAAACTTCAATTCCACAGGCCGGGTCAGACGTCTCCGCAGGCCATTGCCTTGATTGAAGAGACCCAGCAATTTTTGCTGGAGCACTATGAAAAGGCACTCCGCGACGAAGAGGTGTCTTCAATTAATGCAAAATTCAATCTTGATTTCCGGGATCCGGATGGGGTGGAAATCCGGAATCGTTCAAAAGATCAGGCACTCGAAAAACCGCTTTGGGTGAATGTCCCAGGGACCCATGAGGTCTTTGGCTTCGGATGGAGATGGCGGCGGATGAGTGCCACGGCCATTCGAATTCGTGTGGAAGCCTTTATGCCTCTCGGAGATTTATTGCGCCGGCAGCCGGTCGGGCATTTGGATTTTGTTTTGAGGCGGGATGCGAAGGGCGAATGGAACGCCGATGCGGAAGCGACTCATCCGTTTGAGAGAGAAGATCGTTCCGACCAACCGGCCTTATTGGTGGAACCGGAAATCATCACCGCTCATCAATGGATGCCCATCGTGTTACTCCAGCTGGCACTCCGGATTGCCGCCTACAGCGATGTTGAAAAATTCTATTTACATCTTTCGCAGAATGAATGGAATGCCTTGGGCGGTTGGCGACCGGTGACAAAACACGGTCGCAAATTTTCTCCCAACCCTGCCAGGCGTGAGAAATGGGTCTTCGGGGAGGCGGGCCGATCTTTGATGGATCATAGCCTCGTCAAATCTACGATTCGATTCCAAAATCCCGAACAGACCCGTGCGGAGGCGCGGGAGGAAAAAGCTAGAACATGGAAGGCGGAAGACGGAAGGAAAATCCACCCACGAAAGTCGTTCTCTCGATCTTCTCGCGTTGAGCTTCGAGCTCATGGGGCACGCTCCGAAGCGCGGTCTGAGGTTTACGAAGCGGTTATGGGGACGATCGGACCGGAAATCGAGATTCGTGTCGTCGCCGTTTATGACAAAGAATTAAATATGCCGGTTGATCGAGACGCCCCCCTTCATTTGGTCAAAAACCGAATCAAAACTATTTTGTATAACCGGAAGCCGTTTTCTGCAAAAATACAAAATAAGAAAGTTAGGATCCGCTTGGAATATCTTTCTGAGAATGGAGATGAAAATGCAGTTTGGGATCGTGTGGAAGTAGGGAATATGGATATTCTTGCCATCGGGGGAAAAGTCCTTGAGCGGTTGTCAAGGAGTCGTGATTTACGGGCTGAATTCGAAATAAGGAATCCCCAAGGCATCCTTTGTATTCAAAAGAGGCAGATTGCGGACGTGGCCATAGGAGTTTTAGAAAATGCTGTTGAGGAGAAACTTTCGGGTCAACCGCCGGCCAGACCCAATCGCTCAGAAGCAAGAAGGCCGAAAGTGCCGGTTTTGGCCGGGACAGGTTTGGGCGAAAACAACCATCAAATCATTCCTCAACAGAACCCGTATTCCGTAGACCGTGAAAGCATTCTCGCAGTCAGCCGAGCCATGACTGGAAATATTTATCGGCCGAACGATGCCGGATGTTTGATCGAGCAAGTCTTGGGGTTTGGGCAGGCGTTTGCCGGAGAATCGTCTTCCGATGAAATACTTACCGGATCGCAAAAGGAAAAATTTGTAAAAGAACTTGCCGTGGTGCTTAATTTGGGCGTCCATGTGGTTTTGCCGGCCCAGGTCCTTTTGGCGGCTTCTGAAACCGGGCGGAAAGAATTTCTATCATTAATGCTTAAGGCCGCGGGTGAGGCGTCAACTGCGACGAAGTCGACGATTTACTTTGCCGGTCAGGGGTCTCCTGCGTTAAAGGAGGAGATGTTCGCCTATGAGGTTTTCCGTCAAAATTATCTGACCAGTAATCTCTTTAAAATATTATTGCAGGATGAGAGCATGCTCGGAAATCGTTTGAAACGGGAAGCGGTTTCGGTTTCGCTCGTGTCGGTTCCTTCTGAAGAGAAACCGCTTGATGCCGAGATCCCGGCATTTCTTATCGCTACCGAGAATGTCGACGGCCGAACCGAGTCTGAGAAACTTCAATACCTTTTGCGGCTGATCCAGCTGCAGCTTTTGGCTGCCTCAACCCTTAAAGATAAATTGCGGGATTCGAATCGTGAAGAAGCGATTCGTATCACTGGTGAATTTTTAGGAAAAATCGGAATCGATTTCGACCAAGTCCAAGGATTCATCCGTCCCTCGGTTGAAAGTCTCCTATCCAAGGCCTTGACGCAATACCTCGAGACTTACAAAGCCACAGCAAGGGCTGCATAAGCGAAGCCTCTGTGAATTTTCACTAACCCATTATTTATCAATCAGTTACATTTCTTGATTCAAATTATGCTTTCTGTTAAAATCACCCACCTATGTCTAAGCCGTTGACATTCCAAGCGTTAATACAAAAGCTCAACAATTACTGGAGTCAAAAAGGCTGCTTGGTGATGCAGCCTTACGATGTCGAAGTAGGTGCCGGGACATTTTCTCCGCATACTTTCTTGAGGGCCTTGGGGCCGGAACCTTGGAATGCGGCTTATGTTGAACCTTCCCGCCGACCCACGGACGGCCGCTACGGAGAAAATCCCCACAGGACTCAGCATTACTATCAATATCAGGTCATTCTGAAGCCCGCTCCGCAAGATTCTCAGGAACTGTACTTGGAAAGTCTTAAGGCCCTTGGGATTGATCCCTTGTCGCATGATATCCGCTTTGTCGAGGATGACTGGGAATCCCCCACTTTGGGTGCCTGGGGACTCGGTTGGGAAGTTTGGCTGAATAGCCAGGAGATCACGCAGTTTACTTATTTCCAACAGTGCGGGGGGATCGACTTGGAGGTTATCTCCTGCGAAATCACTTACGGATTGGAACGGATCGCGATGTTTTTACAGGGCAAGGATTCCCTTTTCGATATTCAATGGAACGATCATGTGACTTACGGTGAAGTTCATTTACAGGGAGAAAAGGAATTTTCCAAATTCAATTTTGAAGAAGCGAACATTGAACTCTACCACCGCCATTTTGAGGATTACGAAAAGCAGGCCCGAGATTTACTCGGGCAGAAATTGGTCCTGCCCGCATATGACTGTTGTCTAAAGACTTCTCACATATTCAATCTGCTCGACGCGCGCGGTGCAGTGAGTGTGAACGATCGACCGCGCTATATCGGGCGGGTACGTGCTCTTGCACGTGCCTGTGCCGAAGGATTTGTCGAGGAAAGAAAGGCTCAAAGATTTCCCTTATTGAAAGGTAGAAGTCAGAAATAAGAGGCATGAAGCAAGAAGAAAGAAAAGCGGGATGTAAGGAAAACAGAAAGGTAAAAAGCGAAACGACGGAATAGAAATCCCAAAGGAGAAATTTAAAAGCCGCTGTCAGGGCCTTACGAAGACGCCGCGCTGAATTTATTCATGAAGCACTGGAGATCATTTTATAGATGGCTTTCATCGATTTCTCAATTCGTGATTTTTATGTTCTTTCATACCTTTTGCGTTTTTTTTGCGTTTCCTTATTTCCTATCTCTTACTTCTTACATCTTGTTACTTGAGGATTCTCATGCCCAACTTACTCATTGAAATCGGAACCGAGGAATTACCCCTGGCAAGTTTGGATATGATTTATTCCGAACTTGCTTCAAAATTCAAGGGTGTCTTAGACACGTATCGGCTTGTCTTTCAGGATATCCTGGTCGAGGCGACACCCCGTCGGATTGCCTTGTTTGTCAGTGCGTTAGCCTCCAGACAGACCGATAAAATCGTTGAAATCACGGGGCCGTCCTTAGAAAAGGCTTATGACAGCGACGGCAGACCGACAGCGGCCCTTCAGGGGTTCTTGAAAAGCAAAGAGGTTTCTGCGAAAGATGCCAAGGTTAAGGAAACCCCCAAGGGGAAATTTGTGGTTGTTCAAAAAAAGGAAATCGGTAAACCCGCCGCCTCGGTTTTAAATACGGTGTTCCACGAAATTCTTTCCGCGTTAAATTTTCCCAAAACCATGCGTTGGGAAAGTACCGGAATGCGTTTCCCGAGACCTGTTCGATGGCTGGTTGTCCTTTTGGGCGATAAAGTCATCCGTCTTCAATTGGCCGATGTGAAATCCGGCAATCAGAGTTTCGGGCATCGTTTTTTGTCACCCAAACCGTTTGTCTTGCGGCGCGCAGACTGGAAAGTTTACGAACATTCTTTAAAGCGGGCCCATGTGATTTTGAGTCTAAGGGCAAGAGAAGAAATGATCCGGAAGGCGCTTCAGGGACGGTTTCATCAGCGGCATTATGATGAAGATTTGATTCATACAACGGCCCAGCTCGTTGAGGAACCCTTTCTGATGGAAGGGAATTTTTCCAAGACCTACCTGGAGCTTCCGGCCGAAGTGCTGGCGAGCTGCATGAAGAAAAATCAGAAGATCTTCGCCTGTTATGACGCCAAGGGCCACTTGACAGGACGTTTTGTTGCGGTTCTGAACGGCAAACGGAGCGGGCTCTCCAAAATTCGTGCGGGCTATGAAAATGTTCTCGATGCACGCCTTCGGGATGCCCGTTATTTCTTCGAAGCCGATAGCAAGGAGCCTCTCGAAAAAAAGCTGCCCCTCTTGGAACAGATTGTTTATCTTGGCAGACTGGGAAACATGCGCGAGAAAACCGATCGACTCGAAAAACTGGCTGAAGCCTTTGCCTCCTTTGTCGGAC
>JAMWDC010000119.1 GCA_023819025.1 Candidatus Omnitrophota bacterium
CTCTGGGCTATCTGTCTCGATGCCTTTATGCCTGTTTGACTTTTGCTTTGTCTAACGTGTCTAACGAACTTGAAATTAACGCATCATTACCATAATGAGGTTTCAGTATTCGCGTTTATAGCACCCTTGGCCAGAAGTTTCAAAAGTTTCTGCTTCTGAGAGCCATTCAGTTTGGGAGGACGACCCGAAGGTTTGTGGCCTTTTAAACCTTGACGGCCTTTCTTGCGGAGGGTCCTGACCCACTGGCAGACAGCGCTATCCGTGACCGAGAAGATACGACCAACTTCGATTTGCTGGTAGCCGTGTTGAACAAGTTCTATAGCTTTGAATCGGCGCCGCTCCAAAGCCTCGATGCGGCTCTGGGGCTTTTTCATGATCGATTTGTCGGCAAAGTGGATACATAACTAAAATATTTTTCTAGAGGTCAATAGTTTTAACAATCTTGCGGAGCTTTTAAAGTTGGCAGAGGAACTCGATAGTGCCAATTTAGCGT
Organism: Candidatus Omnitrophota bacterium; assembly: GCA_023819025.1. Lineage (GTDB taxonomy): Bacteria > Omnitrophota > Omnitrophia > Omnitrophales > Aquincolibacteriaceae > JAMWDC01. Next base: position 494 of record JAMWDC010000119.1, read on the forward strand.
CTGTGATTTGATGGAGCCGACCGCGGAGACCAGGAGACAAAGGCATTCTGGGAATCGATCGATACTACTGCATTTATTTTTCCACGTATTCGTCCCAGATCAGGATCTCAGCTATTATTTTCGCCCGCATTTCGTAAACATCTTTTAACCGCTCAGGGTGTCTTTTTAACCACTGATCCGTATTCCGTAGACGTATCCGGTATCTCCGTGTAGTTTTTTAATAGGATTAGAAAGTCGGTATGATGATGCGATGGTTTTTGGGTCGTTTTCGAGAGTGTTGATGAGTTGATGCATCTTTCGCAGGGGGGCCAGTGGCTGATTTGTTCGACGGTGGAGTTGGCGATCGGCAGGATATTGAAAGGGGATCTTGAGATGTTCAATGATTTATTTTTGATGTTGTGGATCTTATTCGTGGTTGTGATGGTCTACAAATTCCTCGCATCGACACTCTAGTTCGATCCCCGGATAGAATCGCAAGCCAACCTGCCGTCCGTAGCAGCGGTGACTCGCATTGACTTCTGTTTGATCACCCATTGCACAATCCTTCACAATTTTTTATCCTCACCACATTGCGGAAGGGGGCAATTTACGATAGACTACTGCCATCATGGTTAAAAGGGATCGACACGCGCGACAAACAAGGGTTCGACGATTAAAGCAAATTCCTATCCGAATCGGTCTCCTGTCGCTGGGGTGTCCCAAGACCCTGGTTGACAGTGAAAATATTTTGGCCAAGTTTCCTTCACCCCGCTTTTCCATCGTCCCTTCCATTGTGGATTGTGATGTGGCATTGCTGAATACCTGTGCCTTTATCCAGGAGGCCCAACAGGAATCCGTCGATCGTATTCTGGATTTGTTGGAATTAAAGAAGGAGGGACGTATTCGGGCGCTTGTGGTGATCGGATGTCTGGTTCAGCGTTTCTCCAAAGAACTCCGGACCGAACTGAAAGACCATGTTGATGCTTTCGTTGGATCGGGTGAATACGAAAAAATTCCTTCTGTGGTGGATTACGTACTTGAAGGTCGGAAGGTTTTTTCAGTCGGCCTGCCGGGATACCTTGCCACTTCCGGCGAAGGAAGGGTACCATTGACCCCGCCGCATTATCGCTACCTCAAAATCTCGGAAGGCTGCGATCATCTTTGCTCCTTTTGTACGATACCCACCTTCCGCGGAAAGCATCGTTCGCGGGAGATCGGGGATATTGTGGATGAATCCAAAAGACTGATCGAAGAAGGTGCGAAGGAACTTATTTTGACGGGCCAGGATACAACGGCCTTTGGGCGGGATCGGGAAGGAAAAGATTTATTGCCGGATTTATTGCTTGAGCTTGATAAGATATCCGGAGTGAAATGGATCCGTTTGCTCTATGCTTACCCAACGTGCGTTTCCGAGAGGTTGATGGAGGTTATGCAGGATTCCAAACACATTTGCCATTATCTGGATTTGCCTTTACAGCATATTAGCGATCGAATATTGCGGGCCATGAAGCGCGGGATAACCAAACGCCGGACGGTCGAGATCATCGAACGGTTTCGGGAAAGGATTCCTGATCTGACTGTGCGGACGTCGTTCATTGTCGGATTCCCCGGGGAGACGGATCGGGATTTTCAGGAACTGCTGGATTTTATGGAAGCGATGAAATTTGAGAGACTCGGTATTTTTACTTATTCCCGGGAAAAGGGGGCGCCGGCTGCTCGCATGCCGCACCAGGTCCCGGAAAGGATCAAACAAAAACGGCTCGAAAAGGCGATGCTGCTTCAACAAAAGATATCACGTGAAAACAATCAACGGATGATCGGCCAAACCATCGAGGTTTTGGTGGAAGAACGTGATGATAAAAATCCATTCCTTTGGATCGGCCGTTCTCAAATGGATGCACCCGAGGTCGACGGTAATGTCTTTGTCCATTCCAGCCGGAAACTTCGGATCAGTGATTTTTATCCTGTTAAAATTACTTCGGTGAAGGATTATGACCTGGTGGGCCAATTTTAATCGCAAGTATGGTGCGGTTCCCAATGCCTTAAGCATTCTCCGGGGTCTGGTGGGCATGTGCCTGCCTCTCTTGATCTTGAGTGACTGGGAAGTGTTCCACGTGACAGCGTTCTTCCTCTTTTGGCTTGCCGTCATGACCGATTATTGGGACGGCTGGATCGCGCGTACCTACGGCCTGGAAACTCGTCTCGGTAAGATTCTTGATCCCTCGATGGATAAAATCCTGATCCTGGTCCCGCTTGCGGTTTTTGCACAGCAGGGATTTTATTCGGTTTGGTGGGCCGTCCCCATTTTTATTCGGGAGATCGTGATCACCTTTTGCCGGGTCGCATGGCTTCTGGAAGGTCGGGCGATCGGAGCGGAAAGGATCGGAAAAATAAAATTCTTTTGCCAAGCGATGGTGATCGGATTCGCCATGTTTTATGCACTGACCTTTGATTTCCCCTTTTTGGCATCCTTTACACGCACCGTCAAACTTCTTATGGGGATTTTAATTATGGCTTCGGCCGTCTTGACGGTCGTTTCGGGTTTCTCGTTTATGCGGCGGAATCTATTCCATTGTCAGAGCGAGTTTTTTATCCGTTTCACATGCGCTTTGGGCGTTGGGTTGCTTCCTTTTGCGCCGGGCACATGGGGTTCTTTGGCTGCATTGCCGATCATCTTTTTGGCCTCTTTCAACCTTGTGTTGTACCTGGCCATTTTTGCGGTCATAACCTTGATTGGCTATTGGTCGGTCGGGAAATTAAATCTCGAAGAAAACAGGGATCCGCGATACGTGGTGATCGACGAGGTCTGCGGGATGTTTGTGACCTTGATGGCATTGCCGATGAGCGTTCCGACAGTCCTGGCGGGTTTTCTCCTCTTCCGCCTCTTCGATGTACTGAAGCCGTTTCCTGTCCGTCATCTTGAACGTCTCCCCGGCTATTGGGGAATTCTCTTCGACGATCTCGGGGCAGGATTTTACGCATGGCTTATTCTGTACCTCATGGCTCGTTAGGTACCATTAGGCACCCTATGGTATGGTTGAGAGATCAATCCTTTAAGGAACACATGAAACCCGGCAAGCAATCTGTATCGGCCGAAATTATTACGGTCGGTCATGAGCTGTTACAAGGAAACATTCTGAACACCAATGCCCGCTTCCTGGGCAGGGAATTGACCGGTCTCGGATTTACCGTCAAAAGACAGGTATCCTGCCCGGATCAAGTAACCGAGATTCGGGATTGCTTGAAGGAGGCGCTTGGCCGTTCGCAGCTTGTGATCCTTTCGGGAGGATTGGGCCCGACTCCGGATGATGTGACGCGCGAAGGTGTGGCATCGTGTTTTCATGTTCCGCTCGTGCTGTCCGAAGCTCAATTTGCACGAATCAAGTGGTTCTATAAAAAGTTTAGGCGTCAGAGCGTTCCAGATTTGGTGCGCGAAGAGGCTCTGTATCCTCAAAATGCAGTCCCCCTCATCAACCGCTATGGGATCGCGTTAGGGTTTTATTTGGTCGTGGATACATCGCTGGTGGTGGTACTTCCAGGCGTGCCTTCGGAACTCGAAAATATGTTTCATCAACTTGTCCGTCCTCTCCTCCGCAGCCGATTCGGCTGTTTTAAGAGGGGATTACAGCTTGTTGTCAAAATGGTCGGCATTTCCGAGCCCGAGGTGATGCGGCGGTTGGGTGATCGTTTCGTGAGCCCGTTGTTCCAGTTTGGCATTTATCCCGAGTGCGGAGAAATTACGATCCGGATTCGATCGCACCAGCCGGCAATCTTACAATCGTTGATAAAGAAAATAAAAACCTTACTCGATGATTTCGTTTATGCGTATGAGGATGTGAGTTTAGGGGCCGTGATTGGGAAAATATTGACGCGAAAAAAGGCAACTTTATCGGTTGCCGAAAGCTGTACCGGTGGACTTTTGTCATCCCACATCACGACAATTCCAGGAGCTAGTCGTTATTTTAAGGGCGGTTTAACGGCTTATGCCAATGAGGTCAAGAAGGAATGTCTCGGTATTTCTGAGGTCTTATTGACCAGGCGGGGAGCTGTTTCACAAAGGGTTGCCTTGGAAATGGCAAAAAAAATCCGATCAAAGTTGAAGACAACTTATGGCTTGGGTGTGACCGGCATTGCCGGCCCCAGTGGGGGAGTCCGCAAGAAACCAGTGGGACTTGTTTACATTGCGCTCGCGACACCGAAGAAAAACCATGTCTGGGCCCATCGGTTTTTTGGAGATCGCATCCAAATTCAGACCCGGGTGGTGACCCAGGCGCTGGAATATTTATGGAGAGAAATCCGATGACCTACCGAACCTTTCTTGCCCTTCCGCTGGCGGAGGCATTTCAGCATGAGATCAGCAATTTTCTTTACCGTCTTCGAAAAAAGAACGGGGGGATCAAATGGGTCTTGCCCGAGCAGGTGCACATCACGCTCCATTTTTTCGGGCCGACGACCGGCGATCAAATTCTTGAGATTAAAAAACGGATGCAGTCCGTCGCGTCAACATATCATCCCCTGCGTCTTGCTTTGAGCGAGATGGGTTTTTTCCCGGATGCCAGTCGTCCCCGGGTTATCTGGATCGGCATGACCGGTGATACCGCGAGATTGATTGAGATTCAATCTTCGATTGAGAAGGATCTGGCCGCGGCTGGTTTTGAAATCGAGGATCGGCGTTTTCGGCCTCACGCCACTTTGGGACGGGTGAGACCCCACCAAGGACGCCCACCGATCCGCGGAGAAAATTTTAAAGACGTTTTCTTTGTCCCTACGTCCCTTAAAACGATTGACCGAATCGTTTTGTTTCAAAGCATCCTGAGTTCGAGTGGATCCCGCTATGAAGTCCTTGAAACCTTTCCGTTCTCTGGCCTCGCGTCATCTTCGTCCTGAAGAGCTCGGGACCATCTACCGATTGCTTCGCAACGCCTTTGGCCATCAGCATTGGTGGCCCGGAGAATCCCCCTTTGAGGTCATGATCGGAGCGATCCTTACGCAGAATACTGCGTGGGCCAATGTCGAAAAGGCCATTCGGAATCTTAAAGATGCACATCAGTTGACCCCCCAGGCTCTTCGCGTGATGACCAAACCGAAGCTCGCAAGACTGATACGGCCCGCCGGATACTTCAACATTAAGGCGGACCGGATTAAACATTTCATTTCCTTCTTATTTAGCGAGTACCGGGGCAGTCTTAAGCGAATGTTCAGCGAGAAAGGTGAGAGTTTGCGTCAGAAACTCCTTGCCCTGAAAGGTATCGGACCGGAAACCGCAGATTCTATCCTGCTCTATGCAGCACAGAAGCCATTTTTTGTCATTGACGCTTATACGCGCCGTATTTTCGGCCGTCATGGTTTATATGATCCGTCCAAAACTTATGAGGATTGGCGGATCTTATTCGAAAAGTTCCTTCCACGAACAGTTGGTTTGTTTAATGATTTTCACGCACAAATTGTTTATCTCGGCAAGAATTTCTGCAAAACCAAACCTCAGTGTGCGTCTTGCCCCTTACAACGTTTCCTTTAGCCATTGCTTGATCATAACCACCAGTTGCCATCCCTAGTTACGCGTCCTAGCGTGAATTTCGCTGTTGCTGAAAGGGGCGCCAATCCGTCACTCAAAAAATAGCAAAAGTAATCATAATATAGCAATGTATTACATATTTATGTTATTAATAACATTTTAAGATTTGTAAAAGTAATAAGGAGCAGTTATATTTATTGATAGCATGGGATTCGCTGAGGTTAAGATGATTGAGGGACGAAGTATGGGTGAGAAACCTAAGAAGCTGATCGGAGAACTTCTGATCGAAGACGGCGTGCTGACACGCGATAATCTCCTCGAAGCATTAGACCATCAAAAGAAAAACGGCGGCCTTATTGGTCAAATATTAATCAGCCATGGCTATATCACTGAGGAGAATCTTGTCGCGGCCCTAGGACGTCAACTCGATATTCCTTATTTGCCACTTCAAAATTACAACATCAACCCGGAAAACGCTGCGTTACTGGATGAGGAATTCTGCCGCCGCAATTTCCTCACCCTCTTTGATGCGGACGATCGAAACGCTTATGTGGCGATGTCCGATCCGCTGAATCAGACGGCGTTACGGGAACTGGAGTCCTGCTTGAGGAGGAGAGTCCATGTCTTTATATCCACTTCGACAGAAATTGTGAATATCTTGGATACCCTGTATTCAACACAACGCAAGAAGCATTAGAACGATTGAGGGCTGGGTAGTGGCATCCAAAGAAGCGTTTTTCGGGGATTTGCCC
>JAMWDC010000120.1 GCA_023819025.1 Candidatus Omnitrophota bacterium
GCTTGAGCTTTTTTTCGGCGACGAGATTATGCGGGCGTTGGAGTCGCTTTCCGTGGAATTTCGGGAAGTCATTTTCCTCTGTGATGTCCAGGAGCTGTCTTATCGGGACATTGCCAAAATCTTGAAGGTTCCGATCGGTACGGTCCGTTCCCGGCTCGCCCGGGCCCGGGGGGCCTTACAAAAGATTTTATGGACCTACGCCGAGGAGAAAGGCCTTTTGAGGAGTTCGAACTGACATGAACTGCGAAGAAGCCGCAAAACTATTTTACGATTACCTGGACCGGGAACTTTCCCCTCAGGATGTCGCCGAAGTGGAGGCCCATATCCGCCATTGTAAGGATTGTATCGGCCATCTCGAATTCGACAAGGGCCTTCGGAGATTATTGCAGAAAAAAAACCTAGCCTACCAGTTGCCGCTGGATCTTAAAAACCTGTTGATGCAGAAGTTGAAGAGCTGATCCATATCGGCGTTGTCTCACAGGAAGTTTCTTGCCCCGAAGTTTTGATCCCGCCATCGTCAAGCCATCACGATTCCAATCCGTCCCATTTTTAATCACACGGGAACCTTTTGAACCTGCTTTTTGTTTCAACGATCGAATTCAGCGAATGCGGATGGATTTCGGACAGCCTTCGGCTTTCGGGATGACAGATCCCGCAGCTATATTTAATATCTCCATAAGATGGAAGAAAGTTCCTGGATCACGTGACGGAGCCGTCTATTTCAACCATGCCATGTCAGCCTGCCGTGGCAGTGTCAGGTCGGATATGATCTTCAAATTATGATTGATTGTGACAAGGCCAAAGGCCAACTCTATGAATACTTGGACGGCGAACTGACCCCCCGGAAGATCTGGGAGATTTTTGGCCACTTAACGGAATGCCGCCGTTGTTTTTCACTTTTCGAATTTGAGTACCTTCTCAAACAAATCCTCAGGAAATGGGGCAGCAAATATCAGGTAAGCCGTAGATTTCAAAATAAGATTCAAATGGTTTTGAGCGGCGAATGACATGGCCGGCTGGACAGGAACATTTTCTATGAACCCTCAAACCACGCCGGTCTCCGGATGACTTGCCGGCAAATCAAATTTCTGCCCGCCGCGGTTTAAAGGGTGATATTTCCCTTGTGTATCGCCGGCATTTACCGATAAAGTAGGTATGCGGTCAAAGGGCGGCGATTCGGCGGAAGGTGGCTGCCATCGAATGGAGGTAACGGGGAAATGGATATCTCCTCCGGGACACTTACCTTTTTGGGCGTTTTTCTCATGGGATTGGGACTCAATCTCACGCCGTGTGTCTATCCGATGCTGTCTGTGACCGTGGCATTATTCGGCGGATCGAAGGAAATCCATCGATCCCGGGCCTTTTTGAAGGCCTGTGTTTATGTCCTCGGCATGGCGACCATGTATAGTTTTCTGGGAGTGGGTGCGGCATTATTAACCGGAGACCTTCTCGGCGCTTGGCTCGAAAAGCCGCTGGTGTTGATTGCCATTGCGGCGGTCCTGACGATGCTCGCCCTTGGTCTGTTCGGCGTCTATGTCTTCCGCATGCCGTCTTGGCTGATGCAGTGGATTGGTACATTCATCCATGGCAGAGGCCGTTCGCAAACAGTCCCTCGGGTTGGGGGAAGCGGGTTGTTCGGGATTTATCTGGTGGGCTTTTTTGTCGGTTTTTTTGCCGCTCCTTGTATCGGTCCTCCGATGGCGGCTCTTTTGACGGCCGTCGGGACAAAGGGCGATCCCCTTTACGGCTTTTGGATTTTTTTCGTGATGTCGCTGGGATTGGGACTGCCGTATTTATTTTTTGGAATGTTCTCGAGCCTCCTTCACAAGATTCCCAAGTCCGGGATTTGGTTGGTTTGGATCGAACGTTTGTTCGGCGTGATTGTTCTTGCCCTGGCAGCTTATTATTTCTTGGCCGCGTTGCTGCCCTCTGCCGTGAAATGGCTGCCCGTCATTTCGCTTCTCTTTGGCGGTGTCTATCTCGGATTCATCGAAAAATCCGGGAACGAATCCAAACCTTTTGCCGGTTTTAAAAAAGCCGCCGGGACCCTTGCGATTGCGGCGGGACTCCTTTTTCCGTTTTTCGCGCCCCTGGAGACGGTGGTCTGGCAGGAGTACTCGGAGGACAAATTACGCCGGGCAAAAGAGACGGAACGGCCCGTGATCATCGAGTTTTTTGCCAGTTGGTGTGCCGTTTGTCATGAGATGGATTTTTTCACTTATTCCGATTCCCGGGTAATTCAGGCATTGGAGCCTTGGGAGCGCTTGAAAGTGGACGCTACGCACCCGGATTCCCTTCCGGCGCGGTCCGCCATCGACGAATTTGACGTCAGCGGGGTTCCGACCGTCATCCTCCTCAATCCTGACGGCGGAGAGATCCGGGAGGCGAGGATCGATGGATTTATTTCTGCTTCGGATCTCTTGACTGTTCTCCGTTGTGCCGTTCAAACCTGGGAGCAAAGTATTCCCTTTGATCAATGTCGGTGAGTGCGGGAAAATATTGATTTTTTATCACATTCACTGGTATTCTAATGCATGATTCGATCGATTCCATGGGGATTTTGATGTTTCCAGTGATGACGGACAAGTACGGATGGTATCAAGACGGTTCACGAAGGATTTTAAGAGAGAAACGCACCAAAGCGATGGCTTGAAAATAGGGACGGGTGGATGGAAAATCAAAGTGAAGCTGTATTGCTGATAGGATTTGGAGGACCGACCGAGGAATCCGAGGTTGTCCCTTTCATGGAGTGTTTGTATCAGGGAGAAACCCTTCCATCCCCAAGGTATGACCAGATTGTTGCCAATTACCGCGCGGTCGGCGGAAGGTTACCCTGTGATTCGATTACATCCAGCCAAGTCCAAGCCCTTCATGTCCACCTTTTTCAAGCCGGAAACCCCTTGCCGGTTTTTGCGGGGATGATCCATTGGAAACCGCTACTTGGGGATGTGCTCGAAGAAATGCAGCAGCAGGGGATCCGCCAGGCCATCGGCGTTGTCCTCATGCCATATCGAAGGCCCGGGGACTTTGAACTTTATTCGGAGAGTCTGGAAGCCGTTAAACTCGAGCACGGCATTAAGCTCAACATCGATTACCTCCCTCCGTGGCATACGCATCGTTTGTTTATCGAAGCGGTCGTCGAACGGATCCGGGAGACTTTTGTCCAAGAGGAATTTCGTAACTCTGAACGGACCGGGATTCTTTTTACGGCGCCGTCGATTCCGCTTGCGGTGTCCCAGCAGTGTTCCTACATCTCCGATTTTCGCGAGTCCGTGCGGCGGGTCATGCAAAGCCTGCCGTATTACCGGGTGTGGATTGGTTTCCAAAGCCGTTCCGGAGACACCGGGGGGCCGTGGCTTGAACCGGACGTACAGGATCTTGTCCGGAGACTGCCGAAGGAGAGAGCAAAAAACATCATTGTGGTTCCGATCGGTTTCATCGGTGATCCCATTGAAGTTTTGTTCGATTTGGACGTGAAGACCAAAGCGATCGCAGCGGAATGTGGATTGGGATACGCGCGGACCGCCACGGTGATGAATCATCCCCGATTTACCGCAATGCTGGGTCATTTGATTCAGGAAAGGCTTCGTGCTGGGTCGGCACAAAAAGAAGGAAAAGTGTCATGAGGCGTGGTGGTTTCGGCGGTTTCTCGGTTACGTTCTGGAAACAGGTGTCTGGACCCGGAATTTTAAAAGGCGCCGCAGCAGGGTGCAATGAATGGTGAAGAAGATCTTGGTCGTAAAAAATATATCTCGGGAAGGTCCGGGCCTTTTTGAGACATTCTTTTCACAGTTTGATATTCCTTTTCAGATAGTTGATCTTGAGCAAGGGGACTTTTTCCCTTCTCCAGCCAGTTGTGCGGCTCTCGTGATCATGGGCGGTCCCGACAGCGCGAATGACCTGACTTTGAAAATGAAGCAGGCCCTTGATCGGGTTCGCGAATGCCTTTGCCTAGGAGTCCCCGTGCTTGGTGTTTGTCTTGGCCTTCAGGTTTTGGTAAAAGCGGCAGGCGGCCGGGTGCTCAAGAGCCCCTTGAAAGAAGTTGGATTCCGTGACCCGGGCGGAAAATTTTTCGAAGTGGAATTGACTCAAGCAGGCCGCAGGGATCCTTTATTTCAAGGGATTGCCGGTCCGCTCAAAGTTTTTCAACTTCACGGAGAAACCGTGGAGCTTGGTGAATCGATGACGCTTTTGGGAAGCGGGAAATTTTGTACAAATCAGATCGTGCGTGTCGGTCAGAACGCATACGGGATGCAAGCGCATATTGAGCTCCACCGTGCCCTGCTTGAAAATTGGCTGAAAGAAGATCCGGATCTCGCGGGGCTGGATGCTGATTTATTGCGTGCGGATTTTGACTCGATCGAGGCGGAATATACAGAAGTTGCAAGACGGTTTGTTCGTAACTTTTTGGAGATTGCAGGGTTGATAGGCCGAGGCGTTGGCCGCATGTGAGGAAAGGGCCCCAGAGACGGGGGATTGGTTTCTGGCAGCAGCAAGCCGGGGCAAAGTGACCCCGTTTTGGGAGAAATAGAAGCACCCGTGAGACGGGCAAAGGAGATCTGAATATGGATTTTTCTCAAAGGTTAATGCTGGCGGTTGCCATTGTGCTTGTGGATACGGTTGTTTTTGTCATTCCCGTGACATCATTTTTTCTGGCTTATCTGCTGTTATCCCGGCCGCCTTGGTTTCGTGACTGGGTTTTAAAGCTCTACAGCGATTTATAAAATGACTCCGTATTCCAAACGGTTTCCTCTCGTGTTGCTTATTCTGTGCGCGGTACCAGTTCTCTGGGGGACAGGTATCACTGAAACCCATTCCTCATCCGAAGGCGTATCACCGTCCCCTGTCCAAACGAACCACGCAGAAGCCGATCTTATTTCCGAGGTTCTCTGGATCCAGCCGGGCCGGCCATTTTGGCTCGCGTTGCGCCTGAAGATGGAAAAAGGCTGGCATACCTACTGGAAAAATCCGGGCGATTCCGGTCTGGCGACCACCATCGAGTGGACCCTGCCTGATGGATTCCAGGCAGGTCCCATCCAATGGCCTTATCCCGAGCGCGTGGAGGCGCTGCCATGGATGACCTTTGCTTACCAGGATGAAGTTTTGCTCCTGACGGAAATAACACCTTCCGAGGATTTGAATCCCTCCGGTGAAATTGAAATCCTTGCCCGTGTCCAGTGGCTTGTCTGCCAAGTCCGATGTCTTCCCGGCCGAGCCGATCTTCGTTTGACCCTGCCCGTTAAGAATCCAGTGCCCGAGGCGGACAGCCGCTGGATTTCTGAATTTGCCAACGCCAGGGGGAAGTTACCATTGAATCTGCCCGAATGGCATATGAAAGCCGGCCGGTCCGGCGGAAGAACGATCCGGCTCGAGATAAAAAGTCCTTCATGGATAAAAACCGATCCGGGTGAACTTTTCTTTTTCCCTGACGAGGGCGGCGTGATTGAACATTCAGCGCCACAGCGGCTTCAAAGGACAAACGGGAGTTATTGGCTGGAACTGACTCTTGCCAAAACAGCCGTTGAGTTTCCAAAGATTCTTAAAGGCGTCTTGGTGTCGGAATATGGCTGGCGCGGACAGGACACGGAAAAGGCACTGAGGGTCGAAGTTCCGGTTGAAAGCGGGACGCCGCAGACAGCAGCCCTCGGCCGAGAGGGGGTTACCCATCTTTGGATGGCTGTCCTTTTTTCTTTTCTCGGGGGAATCATACTCAATTTGATGCCGTGTGTGCTTCCGGTCCTTGCACTCAAAATCTTGGGCTTCGTTAAGCAGGCTCAGGATCGTTCGCAGACTGGGCTGCATGGCTTGATCTTTACGGCCGGTGTGTTGGTTTCCTTCTGGATCCTTGGCGGATTCATGCTCATTTTGCGTTACGGCGGTCAGGAGATCGGATGGGGATTCCAGTTGCAATCCCCGGAATTTGTGATTTTTCTTGCCGTTTTATTTTTTACTTTCGCGCTGAATTTATTCGGGGTCTTTGAAATCGGGACTTCGCTTACGGGGGTCGGCGGCACCCTGAGCCGATCTTCAGGATGGCCGGGCACCTTCTTTAGCGGTGTGTTAGCAACAGTGGTCGCAACGCCGTGTACAGCGCCGTTCATGGGATCCGCACTCGGATTTGCGCTGATTCAACCTCCTTTGATTTCAATGACGATTTTCACCTTTCTCGGTCTGGGAATGGCCTTCCCTTATTTGGTTCTATCGATTTTCCCTGTCCTCCTTAAATTTGTGCCCAAACCCGGACCGTGGATGATCGTTTTAAAAAAGTTTATGGGAATCCTGCTTGCCACGACCGTGGTGTGGCTTGCCTGGATCCTGAAGGTTCAGAAGGGAAATCCCGCTGTGACGGCGTTGGCGCTCGGACTTTTCATTCTAGGGATCGGGGTTTGGATATACGGCCGCTGGGGCAGTCTGATCGCCGCTAAATCGCCGGACGGCAAGCCGGATCCATCCATCCGCCGTAGAAATTTTGCACGCGCCATTGCAGGTCTGCTTGTTTTTTTAGGATATGTCTTCCTGCAGCCTTCTGTGGGTGCGCGATTCATTGCGTCTCTGTTGGGTACCGGTCTTGAAGGGGATCGGTTTCAATCAAACCTGTCCCTCAGAGAACCGGTACCGTTTTCACCCGAACGGCTGGATCAATTGCGATCGGAAGGCCGGCCCGTATTCCTTGATTTTACAGCAGCCTGGTGCTTGGCGTGTCAGGTGAACGAACGTGTGGGTTTAGATTTT
>JAMWDC010000121.1 GCA_023819025.1 Candidatus Omnitrophota bacterium
CGGTACGAATAGATATTCGATGACGGATGCCCCCTAAGAAAAATTGAGCGACGTTTTCATTTTTCCTGTAAAATGTTAGCCGGTTAGTCCTCAAGCCTATCCCACCCAATGGGGGCAAGGGGCAATTGAATTAATTTAAAACGAGGGGTTGAATATGAAAAGCAAAAGTATCTATACCAATGCCGTCCATACGGGGGAAAAGCACTCGAAATTTTCGGATGCCTTGACCGTTCCGATCTTTCAAACCGCAACCTACGTTTTTAAAAATACCGAGGACATCGACAAATACGGCCGAAACGAAATGCAGCACTATGAATATGGCCGATACGGAAGTCCCACGCAGAGGGCGGCTGAAATCAAGTTAGCCGCTTTGGACGGGGGGGAGGACTGTCTGCTTTTTGCCTCGGGCATGACGGCGATTACAACGACCCTGCTCACCTTTCTCTCCCAAGGGGATCATCTGATTTTAACCGATGATTGTTATAAGAAGACCTACGAATTTTGCCTTCAGGAATTACCCCGGTTCGGGATTGAAACGACAATTGTAAGGATGGGGCATTATGAAGATTTTATCCGGGCGATCAAAAAGAGCACCAAGATGATTCTGACGGAGTCGCCCACAAATCCCTACTTAAACATCGCGGATTTTAAGAAACTCGTCGAGATCCGCCGCAAAAAGAATCCACGGGCCCTGTTATTGATCGACAGTACGTTTGGCACACCCTACAATCAGAAGCCCTTGGAGTTCGGCTGTGATCTTGTCTTTCACAGCGCTACCAAATACCTGGCCGGGCATAATGACATCCTCGCAGGTGCCGTCATCGGATCGAAGGAATTGATCGAAAAGATCCGGTTATTTCATAAAGAGATCGGCGGAATTATTTCGCCCCATTGCGCGTATTTGCTCCTGCGGGGCCTCAAGACTTTTCCGGTGCGGATGGAAAGACAAAATCAGACAGCTTTAAAAATTGCTCAGCTCTTGGAAAAGAGGTGGCCGCTCGTCAAAGAGGTCTATTATCCCGGGCTGCCGAGTCATCCGCACTATAAAATTGCCAAGAAGCAGATGAGCGGTTTTGGCGGAGTAGTGACCTTTCTCATTGACCGGCCCTTAAAACAGGTCAACCAATTTTTGAATTCCCTAAAGTTGTGCGCGATTGCTCCAAGCCTGGGAGGTGTTGAAAGCTTGATCACCCATCCGGCAACCATGTCCTATTATTCCTACTCGAAAAAGGAGCGGGAAAAATTGGGCATTCTCGACGGACTGATTCGGCTGTCCGTGGGTTTGGAAGCTCCGGAAGATATTATGTACGACTTGGAACAGGCGCTGCGTTCGATTTAAATCTGTAAGTCGGGACAGGCTCATCTGTTTTTTAGCGTCATCCAGCAAACAATCCCAAAATATGCATCGGTCACGATTTTTACAGAGTTGCAAAATCCAATCTTTACGGTTTGTTTCAAAAGCGAAAGGTAAGAACGGTCAGCTTCGTCACCGACAAATACTCTGGATAACCGAAAGGATCCGCTTTTATCGAGATGATCCGCGTGAAAAGGCGCTTGTTGAAAACGGACGTGACGTCATGGGGTGTCCATTAAACATTTCCGAAGCAAGACCTCTGAAACAGTTTGAGGACCGGCGCGATTTCCGCAGGCAGTGACAATTTCGCCGATGAAAATCATTTTGCCACTGACACCATTTTTATAGGGAATATTCCGATGAGCCATTATTGGGTTTCGATCGCTGTCGAGCTTCTGTCACGGGTTCTGATGCTCTTGCCATTTTCCGTTTTGCATCGTTTGGCCCATTTCGCCGGGGATATCGCATATTGGGTTATGGTATCCCGCCGCAAGATCGTGTTGGACAATTTACAAAAGGTCTATGGAGATTCCTTGACAAACCGCCAGAAGCGCCAAATCGCCAGACGGTCGTTTCAAAACATGATCTTGTCGCTCGTTGAACTTTTTGTTATTCCGAAAATGCTCAAAGAGGCCTCGTCCCGTTTTCGGTTTGTCAATTTCCCGGTTCTCGAGGAAGAATTTCGACGGGGCAAAGGCGTGCTGTTGGTCATCTCACATTTAGGTTCCTGGGAGTACCTTGCGTTTCTTCCTTATCTGAAAAAGATGAAGTGGTCCGTGGTGGTACGAGATATCAAAAATCCCCATGTCGACCGCGCGGTGAACCGGTTAAGACGAATGACCCAGCTTCAGCCGATCCCCAGAAAGGCATCGGCCAAACGGATTGTCAGGGAGTTAAAGCACAATCACGGCGTTGCCGTTTTGATTGATCAGTGGGCGGGTCCGGAAGGCGTTTGGCAGGAATTCTTCGGGCATGAGACGTCGACGACCTCGATCCCGGCCCGTTTGGCATTAAAATTAGGATGTTCTCTTGTACCGGCCTATTGCATCCGGACGGGCCCAGGATTTTATACGATCGAGTTCCAGACGCCGGTTTCCGTCGAATCCAAGGGTGAGACAGAGATTACAAGGGCGATCAATGCCTTACTCGAGATGCAGATCAGGAAGTATCCGGATCAGTGGCTTTGGATGCACCGGCGTTGGAAAGCCATGCCTTCGGTCATCCGAAAATAACCGGAACTTTCAAAGGGTTTTAAACGAACGGATGTAAGCCTTCAATCCCGCGGTGATCTTCGCGAAACTTTTTGCCTGGATCCAATCCTTCCGGAAGATGCTCGAACCGATAGCGACCGCACTCGCGCCGTTTCGGAAATATTCGGGGAGATTTTTAGGGGTGACGCCCGAACAGGCCATCAATTCAATATCTCTAAAAGGTCCTTGGATCTCCTTAAAATATTCCGGTCCAAAGAATCGCGCAGGAAAGACTTTGACCATGGTGGCACCCGCCTGCCAGGCATCATAAATTTGTTGGGGTGTTAAGGCTCCGGGGAAGACCGGGATTTTGTGTTTGACACAATCCTCCATGACCTCGCGGACGAGGACCGGCATCACAATAAACGTAGCCCCTGCATCAAGAGCCGATTTCAGATCCTTGATTGTCAGGACGGTACCGGCTCCGATCATAAATTCTTTGGAAAAAAGTTTCACGGATTTTCGGATCAGGACCGCGGCATCTTGGGTATTCATCGTGATTTCGATGGTGTGAAGGCCGCCCGCGCGGACCGCAAGAAGCAAGGGCTCCAGGGTGTCGGCAGGAATATCCCTTAAGATTCCCAGGATCGGGAGTTTTCGGAATCTCGTGACATTCATAACAGCGATCTCTTACTCGACCTCGTCGCTTCCAATGAGGCTCTCGTAAAATTCGCGGTAGTTTTCCTTCTTGTTGCTGTTCCTCAGGGCCATTGCAGCTCGAGGATGTTCGTCAAGAATTCCGGTGATTGCATAAGGAATAATGTATCCCCATTCGATTTTTTCCCGGAGCGGGATGAATTCGTTGGAGATCACGTCGAGGACCGGCCGGATGTCGAATTTCGGATTTTTCAAAAATCCAAGAAGCAGTTCGGTTGGACAATTTCCGGCGGCCCGGCCCAGTCCGAAGATTGTGCAGTCCAGATAATTCACGCCGTGGATGATGCCCTCGATCGTATTGCCAAACGCGAGCTGCTGATTGTTGTGAGCGTGGATTCCGAGTTCCTTGGATTTGATCATACTTTTGGCTTTCTTGACCAGGTATTCTGTGGTTTCCTGGTAAAGCGCGCCGTTTGAATCTACCAGGTAGATAACCTCAGCCTTACATTCCTTTTCGAGCTGCTGGAAGCATTCGTTCAAGTCGGTTTCGAGAATCTTTGAAATGGCCATCAGATTGACGGTCGTTTCGTAGCCCTTGTCCGCGAAGTGATTGGCAAGGGAAATTGCTTTGTCGACGTCCTTCACATAGCAGGCGACTCGGATCATGTCCACGGGACTTTGGTCTTTAGGTTTGACATCCTCGATATTCACGCGGTCGACATCCACCATAACAGAGATTTTAGTCTTGGATTCAATCCCCTCCGTAACTTTCAGGATGTCCTCGTCATCGCAGAATTTCCAGAGTCCGTAATTCTCGGGCGAAAAGAGCCGCTTTGAATTTTTATAGCCGATCTCCATATAGTCGATGCCAGCCTCGGAAACGGCCTTGAAGACCGCGCGCACGAAACGGTGGTCGAAATCGTGGTTATTGATGAGTCCGCCGTCGCGGATGGAACAGTCCAGGATTTTAATTTTCTCGCGATACATGAAGGAATCCTCCTCATTAATATATGCAAGGGGTGATAGTTTAACCCCAAACCAAGGCTTTACCAAGGGGAATTAGGGGACAGTTGTCCCAAGTGAAGAGTGTCTCGGCTGTTAAAATCTTTCGCCCGTTGGGGCCTTTGGTAATTATAATAAAAGCGTACCAAGGAGGTTCTTGTATGGACTTTTTCAAACTAGTGAAGCAAAGGACGAGTGTCCGCAAATATTTGAAGGACAAAACCATTCCGCGCGAAGACCTCGTAAAATGTATCGAAGCAGCCCGGCTTGCACCGTCCGCCTGCAATGCCCAGCCTTGGAAATTCATCCTTGTGGATGATCCGGACCTGAAGGACCGAATTTGCGAAAAGATCTTTTCCGGAGTCTATTCGGTCAATAAGTTTGCCAAAAACGCGGCGGCCCTGGTCGTGGTGGTTTCGGAAAAAGAAAAATTTTTGAGCACGCTTGGCGGCCGAATCCGGGATACGCGGTATTATCTGATCGATATCGGCATTGCCTGCGAGCACCTCGTGTTACAGGCCACGGAACTCGGGATCGGAAGCTGCTGGATCGGCTGGTTTAACGAACAGCCGCTGAAGGAATTATTGAAAATTCCAAGTTCAAAAAAAGTAGATATTGTGATTTCGCTCGGGTATTTCGATGAAACGGAAACTTCGGTAAAATCCAGAAAGTCGTTGGATCAGACCGTTTCATGGAACGGATATAAAGGACTAACACATTAAAAAAGGAGGTCCGTGATGGATCGCAAACGCGTTTGGATTGCGAGTTTGGCTGTTTTTGTTGTGATCTTTGTGGCAGAGCTTGTTCTCCATGGAATATGGCTTAAGGAACTTTATGAGCAGACGTCCACAGTGTGGCGTCCCATGAGTGAGATGCAGGGTATGATGTGGATCATGTGGGTCTCGTATTTTTTTGTATCTTTGGTTTTTGTTTTGATTTATACCAAGGGCCTGGAATCCGGGAAATCCGGTTTAGGTCAGGGACTTCGCTACGGGTTCTTGATCGGTTTTTTCATGGCGATCCCTGCCGCGTTTATCAGTTACGTGATCCTTCCCATCCCCTATGTATTGGCCGTGGGATGGTTCGTGGGTACCATGATTGAGTTTGTTCTAGCAGGAATGGTTGCCGGTTTGATTTATCCGCCGCTAAAAAAATAAAAAGACAGAAGAGGGCAATTCCCGCCTCCCTCGCCGAGGACGAGCAAGCCGGCTTGCCTGCCGAAAGGCGGACAGGCGGGCACAAACCGTTCCTATGTTGAAAATTTTTAAAACCGCGGCGGTTTGTAGGGTTTGGTAAGCGGATGGCCGTCCAGGGACGGTTGGATCTTTTTCAGATTGATTCCGAAGCGGTCGAGGATTGTGGCTGCAATGTCGGTCAAAAAACCCCGACGCATGACCTTGGGGTCATTGGTGGCCAGGAAACCGTAAGGGGCGTCCACATGCCCTGATAAGTTCTCGCCGAAGCCGTGATCGGTCGTAATGTAAATCAAAGTTTTATCATAGAGGTTGAGCTCTTTCAGTTTATCGATGATCTTGCCGGTCCAGGAATCGGCAAGAATGATAGCATCCGTATATTCTTTTGAATTTTCGCCGTGGCGATGTCCGGTCCAATCCACTTGCGCCAAAAGAACAAAAAAGAAAAAAGGGTGATCTTTATATTTTTCCAATAACTCTAATGCCTTTGCCCCGACTAAATCATCCCAATGCAGGCCATGGATAAAGACATCCATGTTCTCTTGCGATCGATAATAAGGTTCACCGGGCTTCACGAAGTATTCTTTGCCGTGGACCTTCACTAACTTATGCTCGACTCCGTAGAGTCCGGGATGCGCGCTTTTCCGGCGGTAGTCTCTTATGGATCTTGGCGACCCATCCCACCGCTGGAGCGGTTCATTGCCCGTGTGGTGCTGCTTACCGAGGATTGCTGCCGTCACGAAATTCTCCGGTCCGAAAAATTGTTCCAGGCGTTCGAAGATCGTGTACCCTCGGGGGATGGGGTGAAAATTCGTGATGGTATAGACGTACGTGACCTCCGGTTCATATCCGGTTAGAACTTGTGTCCAGCCGCATTTGGTTTCAGTCGATCGGGGATTGTCGATCGCGACCAAGTTTCCTTCCGAAGCAAGCTTGGCTAGATTGGGAACCTCACCCCGTGCCAGACATTCCTTGAGATGATTTCTTTGGACACCGTCCCATCCGATCAGAATGATATTTCGGGGACGGTTCGCATGGGATCGGATGATGCCACGAATTTCGATCCCTGCGGTCATGCCTAAGATCCAGACGATCGCGAAAAAAAATATTTTTCTTATCATGGAATTACCATAAGGGAGGTTCGTATAGTTTTCTCAAGGAATGACCGTCTAAGGGCGGTTCGGCGGTATCGGGATCCATGCCAAAGATGTCCAGGATGGTGGCCGCAATATCCGTACGGTCTCCGCGGCGTATGACTTTCGGGTCATTGGTAGCCAAAA
>JAMWDC010000122.1 GCA_023819025.1 Candidatus Omnitrophota bacterium
AGAGCCGGCACTATGATTTCATCAGAGCTTGACGAAAGAGGCGGACGCGGGTGATCAGGAAGGGCGTGATAAAGAGTTCGCAGACAAGCGCCCAGACAATGGCAAAGGCGCAGAGGATTCCGAAAGCGACGGTCAAAAGAGACTGCCCGAAGACCAGGATCACAAACCCCGAAGTCAATAAAGCCGACGTAAATAAAACCGGAGAACCGACCACTTCAAAAATCTTCAATGTCACCCAGGAAGGGTTCGTTTCCTTCTTTAAGCACTCCCGGGCATGATGGAAAAAGTGGATAGTATCGTCCACGACTAAGCCGAAAGCAATACAAACCGTCATGGCCGTCCCTGCATTCAGAGAAATCCCTGTCCATCCCATCAACCCTGCGGTTGTCATCAGGGGGATGACGTTCGGGACGAGGCTGAACAGACCGATCACCAGCGACCGATGGGCCCAGGCGAAAATGAGAATCATCAAGAAAAATTCCAGCGTCAGTCCGCCGATCTGCCCCTCGACGAGAGTATCGACCATATTGGCCTGAAGAAGGGAGTGGGAGGTGATACGGACTTTTAAATCGGGGTCAAAATTCTTTTTGATGAAGTTCTGAATCGCTCCCAATGTGACCTTCAATTCTGCCGAACTTTGCTGTTCCATCCTTCCCCGGATCCGGGCAATCCGATAGTTGTAATCGACAAAATCGTCCAGATCGTTATCGCGTCCGGAGAACGAATAGGTCAAAATGTATTGGGCAATGAGTTCCCGGGAATCCGGGATGAAATAAAAATCAGGATCTTCATTATTCATCGCCTGGTGCATTTCCTTGATGAATTGAACCATGGAAACGCTTTTATCGACCTTGGGGAGGGTCACCAGAAAGTTCTGTAATTTCTCGATCTGTTTTAAAATCCGGGGTTCCTTTGCTGCGTCCTCTTGGGGTGTCTCCACCGTAATTTCCAGAGGCATGATCCCTGCGATATTTTTTTGGATATATTCCGTCGCGATTTTAACCGGAGAGTGCTTGCGTAAAAACTTTAGGTGGTTGGTTTCGACCCGGATTCGGCTAATGCCGGCCAGTGAAATGCCGACAATCGAGAGAATAAAAAAAGTCATCAGCCATTTACGTTCGTACCATTTCTGAATCCGGCGGAAAAAGGGCATGAGGATATTCTGCTCTTTGTGAAATGCCTGGACCGTAAAATGGACCGGCACAAGCTGCATCAGGTACGGCATGGTCAAAACACAGATAGGATAAGCTAAGGCCGTGGCCAAACCGCCCAGGATCCCGAATTGGCGGATGGGGACCAGATCGCTCACGGCCATCGACTGGAATCCCACCACGGTGGTGACGCTGGTCAGGAAACACGGGACCAGGCTCTCTGCCAGACTCATCTCCAAGGCCTTTTGGGGACTGTGATGTTTTGAAAGATAAAAGCGGTACAAGCCAAGGATATGTATCCCGTCCAGAGAAGCAATGCAGAGTATCAGCGAGGGAAGCCCCACTGTCACCGCATTCATGGTCATGCCGAGAGCGCCGATCAATCCCATGAGGGCTCCGATGCAGAGGGTGATGACGACATTGAGGATGAACACACTTTGGAGATTCCGGAACAGGAGAAAAATAAGAAGGGCCAAACACAGGTACGTGAGCGGCAGGAAGACACCCAGGTCTTTCCACATATCCTGAGTCATCTGAAGTTCCACCAGGGGTTCGCCGGCAATGTAATATTCCCGTCCCCTGAGGGGCGATTGATCCAGGATGGCCCGGACCTGATCCATAATTTTTTTGTAGCGGTCGGGGTCCGAGACATACCGGGGTTGGATCATCAGTGAAGCAATCTTCCCGTCGGCCGACACGACATCCAATTGATAAAGGGGATTGGCAAGGGCCGATTTTTTTAATTGGGCGAGTTCTCCGGAATCCTCCGGAATTTTTTCAATGAAAGGGAGCACCTCAAATCCCTCTTCACTGCCCACAATATCCTGGGCCTCCGTGATACTTGAGACTTTGCGGATCAAGGGCAATCCCTCGATTTTTTTCGATAGATCATCGATAATCGTAAGGGATTCCTTGGTGAAGACATCCCCCATGGGGATCACAAGCACGATCAACTGGTCGTCGGAGAAAATTTCCTTGAATTGGTTGTAATAATTTCGGGCCGGATCTTTTCTTGGGAAAAATGATTCCACCGAATTTTCGAACCGGATGCGGGGGATAAACATGACGAGCAAGCCCACCGCTAAAAAGGTGCTCCAGGCATTTATTTTCCGGTATCGGACAAACCCCGACGGCAGGTCCCGGATCCAGGCCGAGAATTTTTTCTTAAAGGAGCTCAGTAGGCCCACGGGTGATCCCAAGATTAAAAATAATACTTCGAGCTGACGAAAAACTGGTCGTTCTTGTCGAATTGGCCCCAGAAACCGTCCCGTTCTCCCTCAAACATATAAAAGCCTGCGCGGAATTCTAAGTTTTCTTTCATCTCGTAGATAATCTCCGGTTTGTAGTAAAAATCAACATCCGTTAACTCGACAATACCGGAAAACTGAATCTGCAATTTATCGTGGAAAAAATTGCGACGGAGCCGGAACAAAACGCTCGACTCATATTTTCTGGGGAGCATGCCGTGAGTATAGTGAGGGATAACCGTCTGGGTCAGTTCCACATTCATGTAGTTGTCGCTCTTGTAAGTATAATCAAATCCGACGATGGACTTGAAGACATCCCTTTGGATGACGGCATCGTCATCGTTCAGATCCTGTATAATGAACGGCTGGTCGGTCGTGTAAGCGGCCTCGCCACGGAAACCCCAGCCTTTGTACGTGAATTCAAAATCTCCGCCGACGGAGTGTTCATGCCTCCAAACGGTTTCCACCTCACCGGGGGTCGGGGCGAGTCCGAATAAAAAGAGGGGGTCCCGATGAACGAGGTAGGCTGGCATCTGATCGTAATGATGGGCATAACTCAGCGAGATGTCGGCAAACGAACCTCGGTGAGTGAGTTTGGTGGCGTAAACGGAACTTTCCAGGCTCCTCCGAGGGCGGGCCTCAGGGAGAAAGGTAAAGCCTTTGGCTTGGAGATCCTTGACGTAAAAAGGCTGCCAATCCTGGTCTGCCTCCGCAAAGATGTTCGGTTGGAAAAAGGGAATCCAGATGCCTTCCCATTCCATGGAATGCGGCAGAAAATATTTGATGACCGTGGCTAGGACGGGGAGCTTGCGGTCAGCCCTTTCAAAATTAAAGAATTCCTTGAAATTTTCCGGCGTGAAATTATCGATGGGGTTGACTTCATCGCCCTTTCCCCAGCGAATGATTTGACGGCCAAGGCGGATATTGAGGGACTTCCATTCTGTTTCTCCGTAAGCCTCCCATAATTTATAGGTTTGCTCGATCGGATGAAAATCGTCCTTGTTCAGACCATAGTCGAGTTCGAGGTGGCTCGAAGTCACGCCTGAGAAATAATCATTAAAACGCCATTTAGCTTCCAGCCGCCAGTCATCCCTGAGCTCGTAAAACTCTTCGACGGCGCTATCACGCTCGGCATCAAAGTACTGCCGGTTCTGGACAAACCCGCTGATGTCCTGAAGCCAGGGGATCTGGTCCTTGGAGTTCTTGACAGCGGTAACGGCTTCCCGAATTTGTTCGTTGAAGGCCAAGGCGGAAGGGATGCCGAGTAACACACACGCGGTTATTGTGGTCATTGCGAGGAACCAAACGTAGGGGCGACCCTTGTGGTCGTCCTGCTTGGTAATAGAAGGGCGGGCACCAGGCCTGCCCCTACTTGACCCCGCCTCTGCAATCAAAAATAAGGAATACGTATCCATCTCGTGGTTTATCGGCGTTTGGAACATAATCTGAAATTGGCGGCAATTCCAGTGTAGGGGCGGGGTACCCCCGCCCCTACTTAGAGGTCGGCATGGATAGGCTGAATTTTGTGTTCGGGAATTGAGACCAGATAACAAGAAAGGTTGACGCCCCTGAGAAATTGTACGGCGTACGTTAAAGGTCATCAATTTCCGCGGGCACTTGATAAGTGGAGTTCTCTGAGACATTGTAAAAATCGATGATCGATTGGGGGTCTTTGGCGACGATGATTTCATGGGACAGGTCATGATAAATGTTACGCGGGTCAAGCTGAGCAATCGCCTCGGACCACATCTTTTTCATATTTTTCGGCCGGTCATAAAAATCGATCGATTTTTCAGCAAATCGGGTGGTAAAAAAGTCGTCGGGAATTTCATGATTCAGAATAATCCACCTCCGGTTGATGACGGTCCGGTGATAATCTTTCATGTTCATCGATATATTGTGCCAGGAATAGAAAACGCCGTCTGTTTCGATCCAGTTTTTCATCCATACGTATTTGAACAAATCCCCATTTTTGTCGTAATGAATCCTTTTCATGGGGACGTAATCGGATTTTCGCACTGATCTTATGATCTTTCCGTACATAGAATCGTCGGGATCAACCGGGGTTTGAGAAAAAATCCAACAGTCGAACCCGTCGATCGTTTCTGACCCCAGGAGTTCAAATTTCCAGTGATCCAAATCGACTTCCTCTAAGTCTTCATAGTAGATTTCCGACCCCAGCCAGCTTTGATTCTTTGTGGAAATTCTCCGGATCTTTTTTGCGGCGGGGACATAAAGGTATTGAATGTCGTCTTTTTGAGGCACTTCAATATTGAGGGTCGCGGTGTTTTTGATGTCATCGGGATAGAGGAATTTGTAAAGTGTTCTCTCTCCGTCCGGGAATTCTTTACGATAGACCACAAACTCTCTGCGGCGAACCTGACCTTGTGCATTGATAAGTAACATCTCAATGGCACTGATCATAGTGTCGCCCAAATTCCTTTCCTCGGTTCTTTTGGCAATTTCTCGGGCGGTGGGCGTTTCTTCCTGGGCAAGGCCGGTGACGGGCAGAAGAAAGGCGAGGACCGTCATCCAGAAAAATAACAGCGAGGTCAGTTTGTTAAGGTTTTTTTCCATATCGTCCAGAGATCCGAAGGGTGGTTGTAGGTATCGATCGGTTTTTCAAGGTACCGGGTGGTGACCCTCTTTTCATCCAGGCCGGTTTCCAGAAAAATCCAACGCCGTTTCATTTCTGTGCGGTGATGATCAGCAAGGCTTTCGGCAAGGATCGTCCACGCATAGGTTACGCCGTTGACCTTCTGAAAATCCCGGAATTCGTTCGTTTTGATCAACTGCATGGCTTGATCATAATATTCGGTTCGGACTAGATAATACTCATTTTTCTCGACCCAGCGTATTTGTTTTCCGTAGATGGATTTATCCGGGGTCACGGGGGTCATAGAATAGACGTAGCAGTCGATTCCGTCGACGGCCTCGGACCGGAGGTAGTCATAGCGGTAATCGCTGAACTCCAGTTCCTGAAGGTCTTCATAGTTGAAATCGGACCCCATCCAGCTTTGATTTTTGACGGAGATGCGCCGTAACTTTTTGGCGGCCGGCAGGTAAAGGTCCTGGATGTCGTCGCGGCCTGAAACCTCTTCATTGTAAGTGCCCGTGTCCTTGATGTCGTTGGGGTATAAAAATTTAATCAGGGTCTTTTTGAGAGGTTCCTTGCCGGGGTCTTCCAGGGGGAATTTCATTTGATACCTCAGAAACTCCCGCTTTCGAATCTGTCCCTTCGCATTGATGAGTTTCATCTCCAGGGCCGTACATTCATCGTGCTGATAGGTCGGCCGGTACTGGTGGCGGTAGGCGATCTCCTCGCCGCTTAATTTTTCTTCGCTCGCTGCGAGATTAAGAGATAACAAGAGAATAGCCAGAACTAAAAAACCAAACTTTTGCATCTTTCTATCCCTTTTCTTTGAAACCACAGAATTTGTAATCATGGTATTCCTTTTAAGCTGCTTGTTCATACCAGGCACGGAATTCTCCGGATAAACCGAGCGGGATAAATGTCCGCTTCAAGGGTTTGACACCCTTGCTTTCTTGAAGCCAACTTTTGAAATGGCGGATCACTTCCTCGATCTGTGATTCCTCCATCAGGAGAATAGGGACTGCCAGCCTGAAGAGATTCATCCCCATCTCTTCCTGACGTTCCGACGCCATATGGGGCGAGCCTCGAATGCCGAATTTGAAATACAGTTCATGGTTTAAGGATTCGGCAGGAAAGTTTCTCCTGGTTAGCTGGGGGAGGAGATTATTCAGGTCCACCAAAACCGCATGGCCTCCGGCCGGCTGAACCACCGTGAATCCAGCCGAGGCCAGACCTTCGTGCAGCCTCTTTGACAAATGCATTCGCTTTAGGATGTAGGAGGTGTCGTCTTTGGCAAACTCAAGGGCGTCATGAATCTTGTGGCGAGTCTCCTCGGCCAACCCATCGCCCATGGCCAGGACAAAATCAAAGGCCTCCTCATAGAGATCTTTATCGCGGAAGGCGGCGACGGCCCCAATCGAGGTTGGGAAATCCTTGGTCAAACTCATGGTTAGACCGTCGGCGTTGGAACAAATTTCCCTGACGATTTTCCAAACCGGATGGTCGCGGTAAGCGTTTTCCAGGGCCTTGATTTGATACGCATTCTCAATGATGCGTGTGGCATCGAGAAAGATCCGGACATGATAGCGGTCAGCCAAGCTCCGTACCGACCTTAGGTTTTCCAGGGAAAAGGGTTGTCCTCCGAAGCCGTTTGCGC
>JAMWDC010000123.1 GCA_023819025.1 Candidatus Omnitrophota bacterium
AAAGTCAGGATCAATTTCCGGCCCGAACACCGGAGAGAAACTTTTTGTGCATCAATGTGTGTGACAACCGCACCATCCACCGAGTCGCCGACACTGACAATTTGACCGTTAATCACCGCAAACTCTTTTCCATTCGAGGTGCCAATACCTGAGAGCTCCAACTTTGGCTCTCGAAAGATCGTCTTTGCCAAAGAAGGCAATTGGAAATTTATGGAGGCCAGTACATACATCTGTGAATCTTGAGGATTGAAGACCTTTGGAATTTTGAGTTTGGCCGAATGAAATCCGATCAGGCACCCAAGAAAAATGAAGAGGCTCAGGGCCATCACCGACATCTCGGAAATACCCCCTTTGCGCTTCCGTCGTTCCTCGAAAAAACGAGGACGTTCGAGGCCATCACAGACCTGTTTGCGAAAAACCTTGGACCGATCCATCTGCGCGGCTACGGTCGGCACCTTATCCAGGGCGTCCTGAATCAAACTCATGCTGTCACCCCTTGTAAATCCGTGTCAGCAATCGTCACCATGCCGGCATCCACCCATCTCTTGTTCTGCGTAAACGCGGCCAGCATGGCACGGTCGGCAAGCATATTCACGATTCGCGGTATTCCCTGAGACAGTTGAAAAATCAAATCCACCGCTTCCTGATTAAAAAAATTCTCCTGAGCACCCGCGACTTTTAGCCGATGCTCGATATAATTTTTTACGTCCTGCGGATTCAGACCGACCAGGTGGTAACGAATCGAAATTCTCTGGCGTAATTGAAGCAAGTCCTTGCGATTGAGACGGTCTTTAAACTCCGGCTGGCCGAAGAAAATGATTTGCAAGAGCTTCTGTGTTGCAGTTTCAAGATTAGAAAGAAGCCGCACTTGTTCCAGGGCCTTGGGCGTCAAATGTTGGGCCTCATCAATCAGGACCACAGCGTTAAACCCCTTTTCCAGCTCCTCAATCAGAA
The DNA here is from genome assembly GCA_023819025.1 of Candidatus Omnitrophota bacterium. Lineage (GTDB taxonomy): Bacteria > Omnitrophota > Omnitrophia > Omnitrophales > Aquincolibacteriaceae > JAMWDC01. The sequence continues at coordinate 955 of JAMWDC010000123.1, forward strand.
ACCGGTTTAAGCCATCGAAATAATCTTTCTTTTTCCTGCCGGACGGTTTGATTCCGAAATCTTCCACAATCACCTGAAGGAGTTCGAATTCCGAAAGCTGGGGATTAAAAACCAAAGAGCTGTGGACTTTTTCACCGAGTTTCTTCAACAGCATCCGGCAAAGGGTGGTTTTGCCGGCCCCAATCTCTCCCGTGATCTGGATAAAACCCCGACGGCTCTCCACACCGTAAAGCATGGCGGATAAGGCCTCTTGGTGTTGAGAACTGAAATATATAAAACGCGGATCCGGGGTTAGATTAAAGGGGGGTTCCTGCAAACCAAAAAAGGATTCATACATGAGTCCTATTGATCTCCCTCGTTCATGTTAAACGGCAAATGATGAATTATCTTAAGCACTTTTCTGTACGCCGTATGGCTTGAAGAGGTGGCGGCGGCATTTACGCCCTCAAAAGAGTTCGCTTAGGACGAAACGGGACGTAATTCGAGGACCTTGCCGTCTTTGCGGGCGACATCAATAATTAAAGGATGACGGTTCTCAAAGAGATAACGGTTTTTCTTCACCGAACCCAGCTCGCGCACAATGATTCTCTTCCATCTCTTCTCCAGAACCGGGAACGTCATGCTGACACTTTTGTCCTCATCCCCGTTATTGATGACAATCAAGTAATACCGGTTCCCCCGCTTAAAGAGAGTGGTTGTCACATGGGGTGTCGAGGACGAAGTTATAATGGGAACTTTCAGATAATCCAAAATTTCAAGGAGGAGTTCTTTGGTCGGCTCGACCCCGAAATGGAGGATCCGACCCTTCCCTATCTTTTTAATATAGCCGATCGTGTGTTCCCCGTAATTGCCCAAATGGGCCCGGATCTTTTTGCCGTCCAAATCCCCGAAGGTATACACTGAGCTCACGATTTCGATCTTGGGACGCCCTGCGGCCAGCTGAATTGTAAATTGCCTCTTGAATTCAAAGAGAATGCTTTCGGGCTCTTCGAACCCTACCAGCGAACAGCTTTGAAAACGATCATCTTTTCGGGGAAAATCACGAAAGGCAATAAGGGTCCCGCCGTCCTCGACATATTTTCTCAGATTTTTCTGAGAGGCCGCCTCAAGCCATTGATTCCCGGAATAAAAAAGAAATTTTTTATCACAATTCTCGAATCTTGGATCATAAAGTTCGTAGTCAATATCCGACTGATAAAGCGCTACCAGAATCGGACTGTTATGTGTCATGGTACGTGCCGCATACTGAAGGGGGTTGATGGTAACCGCAATCTCGGAAAGTTTGGTTAGGGTCGGCGGATACATCTCGTTATAAATCGAGACCACTTGCCGGAAGACATCATAGAGTTCGCTGCGCACCCGACCCCACTCGTTAATGGGCGACATGTACCAGTTATCCCGGTTCACAAGCATGTACCAATTCCAACCCGCAATCCCTCCGGCAAGGGCCGACAATGCCGTAAGGCGGTAGTGATTGGGTGTCAGAACACCCGATTCATAATGGCGGGCATGCCAAACGCCGGATCCGAATTCGGCAATAAAAGGAAGGGGCGAAATGCATTTGAGATACCGCACTTTATCGATAATTTTGCGCTGCTCAAACTCGTCTTCCGAAAGTTCGCTCGAAGGATAAAGATCAATCCCTACAGCATCGGCGACAGACTGCATCTTGCACCAATCGTGGGCATAGAAAAAAGGATAAAGGTTCAAATAAATCGGAATGTCGATTCCGAGTTCACGGTAGGTCTTGACATTCCAACGGGCGCATTCAATGGCATAAAAATATTTAAACTTGAAATAATCGATGTTTCGTTTTAATTCCTTATCGCCTTTAAGCGGTAATCCACTTTCGTCCTTGAACATAGTCGCAATGAACGGACGCGCCTCGTCAAAGGTCTGGTAATCTGTACCCCAGCATTGATTTAAATCCCAAATATCGTTCCGGTAAAGTTTCCGGATAAAATCCTGAAAAAGTCCCGAATTTTGGTTGAGGCCGTATTGCTGACCAAAAATATCGGGCCACGGATCGATTTCATTATCCGCCTGGAGTAAAATAATGTGCCCGCCTGCCCGAGAAGCCAAATACGGTTTGATGATCCGGCAGACCCGCTCAAGGTAATTCCGCGCATAGGCGAGAAATGTCGGGTGCAGCCGGTGATGCTTGTGGGCATAGGCAGGAACCCCCTCGTTGGGCCATTCGCTGTAAATGTAAGGCCCAGGGCGAATGATCACCCAGAATCTCTCCTTTTTGGTCAACTCCAGAAAACCCTTCAGATCCCGTGTCCGATCCGTTCTGCCAGTGAAATCGAACTCGCCGCGTTTGTACTCATGATAATCCCAAGGGATATAAGTCGAAACCATATGAAGGCCCATTTCCCTCACCTGATTCAGGACATCTTTCCAGTAGCTGGGATTCAACCTCCAGTAATGAACTTCCCCAGAGATGAGAGGAATTTTTTTCTTGTTGACCCAAATCTGCTTTTTCTTGATAGCGACCTTTGACATTCAATCCACTCCGCAGGGCAAAGTTCACTCGCCCTTACCTACCTAATCAAGATTATTTTTCCAATACGATATTTACAATCCGTCTTGGAACAACGACGACGTAACGGATCTTTTTTCCGTCGAGCCAGGGTTGGACAGCCAGATCCTTCAGAGCCTGTTCGCGGATTTGATCTTCACCTAATGATGTAGGAACGACTATTTTGGCCCTGACTTTACCATTAATAATAACGGCCATTTCCGTTTGTTCTTCGACAAGATATTGTTCATTCGATTCCGGCCACGATTCATAAGCCAAACTGTGGTCGTGCCCCAAACGCTGCCAAAGTTCCTCGGCTATATGAGGAGCGAAAGGCGCCAAAAGCAGGACAAATTTTTCCAGGATCTCAAACGAATGATCCTCATCTTTTAAGGTTTCATTGACAAAGATCATCAGTGCCGAAATAGCCGTATTCAAACGAATCCCCTCAATATCCTCTGTCACCTTCTTAATCGTCTGATGAAGCCGTCGAAGCTCGGATGCCGTGGGAGGACGCCGGACAATTTGGGGGCTTAACACCCCTTCCGGAGTGACAAACAGCCGCCAAACCCTTCCCAAAAACCGGTAGACTCCCTCCACTCCCTGAGTCGACCACGGCTTTGTCATCTCGAGAGGCCCCATAAACATTTCATACATACGAACGCTATCGGCACCGTAACGGTCAACTGTCTCGTCCGGATTGACAACATTACCCCGTGACTTGGACATTTTCTGATTGTCTTCACCAAGAATCATCCCCTGATTGACAAGTCTTTGGAACGGCTCGACCGTCGAAACCACACCGCAGTCATAAAGAACCTTGTGCCAAAACCGGGCATATAAAAGATGTAGCACGGCATGTTCGGCTCCTCCCACGTATAAATCGACGGGCATCCAGTATTTCTCCTTTTTGGAGTCGACAAGCGCTCGGTCATTTTGAGGATCGAGATACCGCAGGTAATACCAGCAAGAGCCGGCCCACTGGGGCATGGTATTCGTTTCCCGCTTGGCCGGCTTTCCTGTTTTAGGATCCTTGATATTCACCCACTCGCTAATCAGTGCAAGTGGACTTTCACCGGTTCCGGTCGGTTTATAATTTTTAGTTTCAGGAAGCTTCACAGGAAGCTCCTGATCCTTTACAAGCCGTGGACTGCCGTCCACGTGAATCACAGGGAAAGGTTCTCCCCAGTAACGTTGCCGGCTAAAAAGCCAATCCCGCAATTTATATTGGACGGACTTTTTCCCGACCCCTTTTTTCTCGAGCCATTCCGTAATTTTTCTTTTTGCCTCAGGGGTCGGCAAACCATCCATGGAAAAGGAACCGTCGGGTGTCGTGGAATGAATATTGATGCCGTCATCTGTAAAGGCTGCATGAATGCCATCTGGTAGGGACGAGGTTTTCTCGCCCATGGATTCATGGCGGGGTAACCCCGCCTCTGCATTCGGATTCCGAATGACAGGAACAATTGGCAAGCCGTATTTTGTGGCGAATTCAAAATCACGTTCATCATGGGCAGGAACTGCCATAATCGCACCGGTCCCGTAACTAATTAAGACGTAATCCGCGATCCAGATTGGGATCTTCTTCTGATTCACGGGATTCACGGCATAGGCCCCGGTAAAAACCCCGGTTTTCTCCTTGGCGAGGTCCGTGCGCTCCAGATCCGATTTCCGCGCTGCGCGATCGATATAATCCTGGACTTCCTTCTTGCGCTCCTCGGTGACGATCTTGGGAACAAGTCCATGTTCAGGTGCCAAGACCATATATGTTGCCCCAAAGAGCGTATCCGGACGTGTGGTAAAAACCCGGATTTTTTCTTGCATGCCGTCCAATGAAAAATCCACCTCCGCGCCGATGGATTTTCCGATCCAATTCCGCTGCATCTCCTTAATCGGCTCCGGCCAATCCAAGGATTCAAGATCCGCCAGCAACCGCTCAGCGTAGGCAGTAATCTTTAACACCCACTGCCGCATCGGCTTGCGGATCACCGGATAACCGCCCCGCTCGCTCTTGCCGTCAATCACTTCTTCATTCGCCAAAACCGTACCGAGCTCGGGACACCAGTTCACGGGCATTTCGGCCTCATACGCAAGCCCTCGTTCGTACAGTTTGGTAAAAATCCATTGTGTCCAACGATAATAATTCGGATCCGTAGTATCAATTTCACGATCCCAGTCATAGCTGAATCCGAGCCTTTGGATTTGGCGCTTAAAATTCTGAATATTTTTTTTCGTGGCCTCGCTAGGGTGTACCCCGGTCTCCAGGGCATGCTGCTCCGCAGGAAGTCCGAAGGCATCCCAGCCCATCGGGTGAAGCACATTAAATCCCTTCATCCGTTTGTAACGGCTGATGATATCGGTCGCTGTGTAACCTTCGAGATGCCCCACATGAAGCCCTGAGGCCGAGGGATAGGGAAACATATCGAGCACATAGTATTTCGGCTTGTCGCTTCCCTTTTCGCCCGGATCCGGTGAACGGAAGGTTTTATGCGTTTCCCAATAGGACTGCCACTTAGGCTCGATTTCATCGAATGGGTACGATTTATAACCGCTGGCCATTGTATGTGTTTAGCGTATGTTTGCGTTCTTACGTGTTCACCCGTACGAGAACATCAAGCTCCCAACAGGTAGTACCAAGCCATTGAGGTTTGGTGCCGAAGGAGGGAGTCGAACCCTCATGCCCTTGCGGGCACACGATTTTGAGTCGTGCGCGTCTGCCAGTTCCGCCACTCCGGCAAAACCAAATTTTCATATTTCGCATTTTATGGCAAAGGGAGATTGTGAGCAAGAATCATTTTGGTGATCTCTTCCCGCCGCGTTGTTATGCGGCTTTGGCCAGGAGCCTACGCGCGGCTTCGGTCTTGAGAAGATGTTGGAATAATTCGCCGAGAGCAGTCAGCGAATCCGGCGTCATGACGCGGAAAGGTATCGAGGAATCCGGTGCCTCCTCAAGTAGATTCCTCAATTCCGATCGTGCCACAAGTTCGGCGAGCTCGACGAATCTGCGGATCTTAAGTCTCGATAACCGCACCACAGCCTCTTCAGTAATCACGCCCGCCCCTTGAAAATCGGAGGCAAATTTCGTGTGAATCGCGTCGGACATGCTCAGGAGCCACATCGCTCCGGCATTTTGATAATGATCCATGCGGCGAGG
>JAMWDC010000124.1:0-1920 GCA_023819025.1 Candidatus Omnitrophota bacterium
GGTTAATCTCAGCAAGATGGAACATGAAGCCATTGGACGTACGATCAAAAACTCGCAGATTGTTAGTTTGCGGATTCGGTGAAACCGGGGTGTTGACATTATAAATGTATGATGTGTCAACAAACCAGTGCATTTCAATCCCCTTTCGCTCCGGCATGGACGGTGGCGAATACTGAACCTTCGTACCTCCGGATACGGACTCATGACTTTCGATACTGGATAGAAGGATTTTGGACTCTAGGATCGAAATACGCTCTTTGAGGGTACGTATCTCCTCAAGGAGCGCCGCCTGATTATCCCCTGGAAGTTTCGCGATCAGGCGCGCAGGCGCATTTAACAGGAACCAAAAAACTAACATCATCAAAGAAATAACTTTTGAGATCTTCATAGGCCTCACGGGTTTCAAAATAAAAAAGCTTGCATCCATGTGTTTGAGCACGTATGCAAGCTTCTTTGCTTTTAACTTCGTTGAATCGGCGTCTCGGACGCGGCGCCTTTTCGCACTTTGTCGTGCTTTTACATATACAAAACAAAGTAAAAACCGACTAATCCTGGTAACCCTCTCGGGCGGCTTTTTTGAAGATTTTTTTACGGTACTTTACAACCATCACATGCGAGATACCCATGATCTCGGCAATCTCACGGACCGTATATCCCTGAATCAAATAGGACAAAACTTTCTGTTCCTTTTCCGTTAGTTTGGCGCGTTTAATATCATCAATGGTCAGGCGGGCATCCGAATCGTACAAAAAATTACTTCTCGGATCTTCGATGATTTCCTTGAGGGTTTCGCCCTCCGGAGAGAGAGGTTCGTCCAGACTCAAGAGTCTGAACTGCTTTCTTCCTTTTCTCAGATAATTTAAAAGATGAAACTCGCATCCCCGGATTACATAAGCCTGATTGATGCCTAACGGAAACCCTTCACCGTAGGTTTGCCACAGATAAAGGCACATTTCCTGATAAAGGTCATCCGCATCATGAAAGCCGTACAACAAATGCATTCTCGCAATAGCCTTCAGTGCCGGTTTTATGTTTTCGAGGAGAATCCTAAAATCCATGGTTTCGTCTCATAAAAAATGAGGCACGGCGGTGTTCCCGACGCCTCATCCTGATCCCGCAGTAGGCGGGAGAAAGATCTCGCGAGATCTTCCCCGCTAAAGGATGAAGCCACGCAGGCATGCCTGCGGCACCATTCTGACGGCGGAATCTCCACCTCCATTCGTCGGCGGATCCACCCGCGTTTTGCGGAGGACTTCGCTTCGCTCAGGATGATCCCTCCCGTAGAGGAGAGAAACTCCCCGAGGCGGCAAAAAAAGGGACGTTCTTCCGAACGCCCAGGATTCTTCGACTGGTGCCCATGCTTTGTTTCTCATCACCATAAAAACTGTGTCATGATAACTTTATTTTGTCGACCGACCCACATTGCGCCCAACGTGTTCCGAAAACGATCCCGAACGCCTATTTCCCCTTCAACTCCTTGGTGAGAATGATAGCCTCCGCGATCTCCCGCATTGTCCTGCGGGTATTCATACTCTGTTTTTGAATCTTCCGGTAGGCATCCTCGCCCGAGAGACCGGTTTCCTTCATCAGGATATCCTTCGCCCGCTCAACGATCTTGCGAGATTCGAGTTCCTCTTGAATAATTTTTGTCCGGGTAATCAATTCTGCATTCTTGATGGCCACAGCGGCCTGGTTGGCAACCGTCGTCAAGATTTTTATCTCAGCCGGGGTAAACTGATGCGGTTGGGAGGTATAACAGTTGATCACACCGATGGGCTGGTCCTTGATGTTTAAGGGAACGCTCAATAGCGAACACAAGTTTTCTTTCCTCGCAATATCCTTGTGAATGTAGTCGGGATCTGTTTTGACATCCGCCACCTGCCGCGGCAAATTTTGCTGAAAAACCTTCCCCGCAACGCC
>JAMWDC010000124.1:1930-6611 GCA_023819025.1 Candidatus Omnitrophota bacterium
TATTGGGTTTTTTAATGTAAGCCTCGCACACCGATTGAGTCGCGCGGATCACAAGCTCGTTTTTATCCTCATCCAGGAGCATCAAGGAGCAGATCTTGGAATCCATGACTTGAGCAGTGACCGTAACGATCAACTTCAGGATGTCGTCCAAATAGAGTTCACTCGTAATCGCTTTGCTGATAGCCATGAAGGCATCAATTTCCTGCGAGGCAAGAGTATCTTTTGAAACCTTTTTCATGTGGACTCGGACTCCGCAAAAAGATTCGGAAAAAACTGAATGGTGCATTATCTCAAAACCGCCTACGGTTAAGCAAGCACGAACATGGGGGGCCGGGGGGAAGAATGCGGGGGTGCCATTCAGGACATATTTAGCGTTGGTCATTACGAGGAGCGTTTTTTGCCGGCAAGCAATCCTGGTTTAAAAACCGGGATTACTTCCCCCAGCTTGGACCGCTGGTTTGCAATGACCCATATGCCCGAAACACAAACAAATCACACCCTGAGTCCAACAATGGGAAATTGCGCCGGGGACAACCGAATCCGATTACGTGCGGCTCTTTAGGATAAACCGATCAATCTCATCCTTCGACCGGAGTTCATAAAAACGTTTGAGCACAGACTTGTCGTACTTCTCTTCAAATAAAAGATCGCACTTGATATCTCCCAATTTGGAGGGAGCAACGCTAAAACTTGTCAGGCCGATGGACAAGAGTACCGGATAAAATTCTCCAAAACCCGCGATTTCGCCGCAAAGGCAAACCTCTTTTTTAAGCTTCCTGGCAGTCTTGACCACAGACTCCATCAGCTTCACAAGCGATGGGTGGAGAATATGATATCGCTTTTCAATCAGCTGATTCCCGCGCGCGGCCGCGATGGTGTACTGAATAAGGTCGTTGGAACCGATATTGGCGAAATCAACGTCCCGGAGAAGACCTTCGGCCATAATTGCGGCGGCCGGAGTCTCGATCATGACCCCTTCCCGGATACGGGAACGGAACGGCTCTTTTTCTCTGCGCAAGGCGGCCCGAGCCTCCTTCACGATATCCCGAAACAAAACGACATCGCTCAGATCGGAAATCATCGGGTATAGGATACGAATATCCCCGTAAACCGAGGCCCTCAAGATCCCCTTGATCTGGGCAAGATACAGGTCCTTGAAAATCTCGATCGCGCGTGCGCCCCTCAAGCCAAGATCGGGATTTTCCTGATGCGGAAGGCTCAAATAACTGGGCAGCTTATCCTGACCGATATCAATCAGACGTACCACCACGGGCTTGGACCCGACTTCCCCGAATACATCTTTATAGGTCTTAAACCACTCCTCCTCGGAGGGCGGCTGGTCCCGTCCCGCAAACAAAAATTCCGAACGCAGGAGCCCGATCCCGTCGTACTGAATGTCCTTGAGCAGCTTGAGTTCCGCAGGGGTGCTGATGTTGGCGGATAATTTAATGCGCCTGCCCCGTTTCGTCTTTGCGGCATCTGCCCTCTTGATGACACAGTAAGATTTCCGAAGCGACGTTGTCGCTATTTTCGACGCGTAATAGTCCTCGGTCGATTTATCCGGCCCTACGATCACTTTCCCAGAGGCGCCATCGACGATCACTTTGTCGCCACAACCGATATGACGCTCAATATCAATATTGAAAATCACGGGAACTCCGTAATTTCGGGCCAGGATAGTCGCATGAGTCGTAAAACCACCCTCCTCGGTGACGAAGGCTAAGGCATGTTCCCGCGGAATGGTCAGAACCATGGACGGTGTCAGCCGTTTCGCCACAACAATCACAGGCTGCCTTTCACCCACAGGACACTCAAAGTGACCCGGGATACTTCCCAGCGATGTCAAGATGCGGTTTCGAATGTCCAAAAGATCGTGAACGAGTTCCGTAAAGTGAGCACCTTCCGATTTGAGTTTCTCGATATAATCGCTGAAGGTATCATAGACCGCATGTTCCGCATTAATCAGTCGCGACCGGATTAAACCCCCAATACCGGCAAATAAAGTTTCGTCTTCCAAGATCATTCGGTGCGCTTTGAATATCTCTTCGTCGACCGGACCGAACATCTTCCGTGAGATTCCATGTAACTCATCCATGTGGTTATGGGCCTTACGGTAGGCTTCCTTGAGCCGTTCGATTTCGGCGGCCACCCTCTCGGACTCAATGAGATAATGCGGGATATTCTCCTCCACCTTCTCGGTGTACAGACAGGTTATACCCTTGGCGAGTCCCGACGCAGCAGTGATTCCCTTTAAAACTTTCACAAAGAACCTACCTCTTGGTTCCGATTAGTGCCAATCTATTTTCCTCACATCTCGTGGATCCGTCACACTACCGATGAAACGTTTCAAGAGATCTGTGAGTTTCCCATCGTCTGCACTAAGCCAGGTATTTGCTGATTCTACATAAATTGCAAGGTTCTGGCATGATGTCCATCAAAGGCGAGGACTGCCAAGGATTAAACAAAACGGGCGCCGCGTTTATGACAAGCAGCGCCCATCTATCTTCAGATCCCAGAAACGCTCAAACCAATCCTTGATCAATCATGGCATCGGCAACCTTGACAAAACCGCCGATATTGGCGCCTTTGACATAATTAACGTATTTTCCTTCCCTGCCGTATCTTACACACTGCTCATGAATGGCAATCATGATTTCCTGCAGTTTCTTGTCGACTTCGTCACGGGACCATGAAAGCCGCATACTATTCTGAGACATTTCGAGCCCCGATGTTGCGACACCTCCTGCGTTGGATGCCTTGCCCGGCGCGTAGAGAATCTTTGCACCCTGAAAGACTTCTATGGCCTCGGGCGTCGAGGGCATGTTGGCGCCTTCTCCAACGCACATGCAGCCGTTCTTTACGAGCTTCTTGGCGTCGGTTTCGTCGATTTCATTCTGGGTCGCCGACGGAAATGCGATATCGCACTTTACATCCCAGGGCCGTTTATTCTCCAGGTACTTACAGTTGTACTTTTGAGCGTACTCCTTGATCCGGCCGCGGCGGACGTTTTTCAGTTCCATGACGAATTCGAGTTTCTGCTCATTGATCCCATCCGGGTCATAAATCGTACCGTTAGAATCCGAAAGCGTCACACACTTCGCACCGAGCTGATTCAATTTCTCAACCGTGTATTGAGCAACATTTCCCGAGCCCGATACAGCGCACACCTTGCCTTTGATCGACTCTCCCCGGGTTTTTAGCATCTCCTGAGTAAAATAAACGCAGCCATACCCCGTGGCTTCGGGCCGGATCAAACTGCCACCCCAGTTCAATCCCTTGCCGGTCAACACACCAGTAAATTCATTACGCAGTCGCTTGTATTGTCCGTAAAGATACCCAATCTCGCGTCCTCCGACCCCGATATCGCCGGCCGGAACGTCCGTATCCGGACCAATGTGCCGAAAGAGTTCCGTCATAAAACTTTGACAGAATCTCATAACTTCGTTGTCGCTTTTGCCTTTCGGGTCAAAATCCGCCCCTCCCTTTCCGCCTCCCATGGGAAGTGTTGTCAGACTATTCTTAAAAACCTGCTCAAAGGCCAGAAATTTCAAAATCCCCAAGTTCACACTCGGATGAAAACGCAATCCGCCTTTGTAAGGACCGATCGCGCTGTTCATTTCAATGCGAAACCCACGGTTCACTTGAATTTCGCCCTTATCGTCCAACCAGGGGACACGAAACATAATCACCCGCTCCGGTTCGACCATCCTCTCCAAAATCTTATGCTCCTGATATCTCGGATACTTCTCAATAAACGGAAGGACCGATTCCACGACTTCCCGAACGGCCTGATGAAATTCCGTTTCACCGGGATTTCTTGCAATAACTTTTGATAGAAATTCTTCCACTTTCTTTGACATATTCTTATTCTTCTCCTTTCTGTGCGTCATGCAATTGTTATTTTTCCAAAAACGATTTAAGGATGGCCTCGGCGGCCTTCTTGGCCATGCCCATAGCCTCAATAACCGTTCCCTCACCTCCTACAATATCGCCCCCAGCGTAGACATTTTTCACGGAAGTCTCCATGGTTTCCGGGTCAACGATTAAATCCCCGTACTCATCCGTGGCAAGTTCTGGCGTCCCCCGGGTCAAAAGCGTATTGGCCTTCAGGCCGACAGCCACGATCGCCATATCGCAATCTAACTCGAATGCGCTTCCCACAATTTCAACGGGTCTCCGTCGCCCGGAGCTGTCCGGTTCACCGAGTTCGCATGCCAAACACCTCATTTTTTGTACAAAACCTTTTGCATCGCCGAGAAATTCCGTTGGTTTGACCAAAAGTTTGAGTTGCACGCCCTCCTCTCTGGCATGTTCGATCTCAAGACGCCGGGCCGGCATTTCCACTTCTGTCCTCCGGTAAAGGATGCTCGTGTCTGGATTCATCCCTTTTATCTTTTGAAGCCGCAGTGCTACCCTCGCCGCATCCATAGCGGTATTCCCGCCGCCGATGACCACTGTGTGTTTCCCGATGTGAACGGGCGTATGATATTTGGGGAACTGATATGCCCCCATCAGATTGACGCGTGTCAAGAATTCATTGGCCGAATAAATGTTGCACAGGTTCTCGCCCGGGATCCCCAGGAAGGACGGTGTACCCTCAACTAGCCCCAGCAAAACGCCGTCCTAGCCTTCGTCAAACAGCCCCTCCACGGTCCTGACCTTCCCAATAACGACATTCGCG
>JAMWDC010000125.1 GCA_023819025.1 Candidatus Omnitrophota bacterium
ATATGAATCCGGATTATAATTACAAATTATGTTAGCCATGGATTTTAAAATTCAGGCATTGACCTCATCATCATTTCTAAGATAAACACGATATTTGAGAACATCCCTTTGAATCGGGGAAACGGGAACGCGGTCGTGGAAAAAACAACGGGTACAAATTAGTCCGGAAGGGAGTTTGAAAATGCAAAGGCCTTTGAATCCTGGAATCGAAGCAATTCAAAAGCGTGGGAGTCGTATTATCACTGAAGGGAAATCATTGCTGCCTGCAGCTTCGCTTATGTTGGCGACCGGGGTCCTCGGTGCAATGTCGGATCGAAAAAATAAATTTGTAACCGTCATCAATTCCTATACGACCCATATCCCGGGACATGTTCATTTAAATGTTTTGGGTGAAAGGCTGGTATCTTGCCTGAAAGACAAGGGTTTGAATGTTTGGTACGCCAATATCGGCGGTGCGATTTGTGATGGCATTGCCATGGGGCATTTCGGAATGAAATATTCGCTGCCCTCTCGGGAACTCATTACCGACCAGATTGAGACGATTATCGGAGCGCATCCTTGTGATGCATGGATCGGCATCGGAAATTGCGACAAAATTGTTCCCGGCATGCTCAATGCGATGGTGAGGCTCAACATCCCGTCGCTTTATGTGAGCGGGGGACCCATGCTGACCGGCAGGAATAATACAGATCTCATTAGTGTCTTTGAAGGAGTCGGCAGTGAGGCCGCCGGGAAAATCAGCGAAGCGCAACTGGAGATGCTTGCTGCAAGCGCTTGCCGAACTTGCGGATGCTGCGCCGGGATGTTTACGGCAAACTCGATGAATTGTCTTGCAGAGGCAATGGGCCTGGCCTTGCCGGGCAACGGTACGATCCCAGCAGCTGTTTGGACAAATCGGGATACGTACACCTGGGAAATCAATCCCCGGAGAATGAGACTGGTGGAACAGGCTGCTGACACGATCGTGGATCTTCTCAAAAAAAATATCCGGCCCCTTGATATTTTAACCACAGAGGCCATCGATAACGGTTTCATACTTGATCTCGCGATGGGTGGATCGACCAACACGATCCTTCATGGTCTGGCCCTGGCACGGGAGGCTGGGATCCTTTATCCGTTGGAGCGGATTAACAGTCTCTCGGATACAACACCGAACGTTTGCAGGGTTTCCCCGTCCCGTCCGGAGATCCACCTGGAGGATGTGGATCGCGTCGGCGGCATTGCCTCGATTCTGAAGGCGCTTTACCTTGACGGACATTCATCGTTACGTCTGGATCTGCAGACTTCAACCGGCCGGCTGCGGGACTCTGTATTAAACGCGCCGGATCCGGATCAAGATATCATACGGACCGGTCCCAGGGCATTTTCGCAGAAAGGGGGACTGGCCATCCTCTACGGTAATATTGCTCCCGACGGTGCCGTGGTTAAGACCGCTGGCGTCGATAAGGATATGATGCAGTTCAAAGGTCCTGCGAAATGTTTTGATTCCCAGGAGGCCGCTCTCGCGGCCATTTTGACGGGGAAGATCGTAGACGGCGATGTCGTAGTTATCCGGTATGAAGGTCCTAAAGGAGGCCCCGGTATGCAAGAAATGCTTTCGCCCACCTCGGCGATCCGCGGGCGCGGAATTCGGGCGGCCTTAATTACGGACGGCCGGTTTTCGGGAGGCACACGCGGTCTTTGTATCGGTCACATATCGCCGGAAGCAGCAGCGCGGGGCCCCCTTGCGGTAATCCGAGAAGGGGATCTCATTGAGATCGATGCGGACAAACGTACCCTGAATGCGGCTTTGACCGAAGAAGAGATCAAGAATCGATTAGCCCGTTTGAAACCTTTTCGACCGAAAGTGATCCGCGGTTGGCTCGGTCGGTACATCAAGCATGTCTTGAGTGCGAATTCGGGTGCTGTGATGGATAATACCGGGCACCACTAAGAAGCCAGCAGACGAAAGTCTATTTACTCTTTTTTACTCTTTGGCGGGCTTTCATTTTATCAGGTATACTTTTCTATCTCCGTTCCAAAGGTGAAATCCGTTGGAAAAAAGGCAATTCTTCAGGCATCCGCTTAGCGTGCCGATTCAATATCATGAGACGCAATCTACGGCGTTCGAAAAGACTCCCTCGGTGGACCTTTCGGAGGGCGGAATTTGTTTTCTTTCCGAACGCTATCTTGCCAAAGGAACGCGGATTGGCCTCAGGATTCCGGTGGGGGGGCAGATTTTCAGAATCAACGGGCAAGTCGCGTACTGCCATCGGATGTCGAAAGTGGAGCGTTTCCGGACAGGTGTTGCATTTCGGGATGCCACCAGCGTGTTCCGTGCAAAGCTTGCCGAGGAAATAGTTCAAATTCGTGAATATCAAAAAATGCTTTCCCGTAAGCTGGGCCATGAAGTATCTCAGGAAGAGGCAGCACGGCAGTGGGTCGGAAAATATGCCAAGCGTTTTTCGGAGTTGTTTTGATGATTTTGGCACAGGATTTTTTTTAGTTCTTTACTGAAAAGTCATCATAGCGTCGGATTTTTTGCTTGCATCTTCCTCTTTTGGAATGCGATGGATCCAATAAAAAATTTCCGTACCTTGAATTTTAAGCGGCTACTTCCTCCCCTACTTCTACTCCTGGCCGGGTTCGGGGCCTATCATAATAGTTTTACAGTTCCCTTTATGTTTGACGATTCGTCGGTCATTTTTAAGTATAATTCTTTTGTCCGTCAACTGGACCGCGGCTGGGCTGCTTTCTTAGCGCGCCGTTCTCTCGTTGATTTTTCTTTTGGCTTGAACTACGTGTTCGGGGGGCGGGATGTTGTTGGGTATCATGGGGTTAATTTTATAGCCCACGTGTTGGCTGCCTTCCTCTTATACCGAATCGTTGACTGGACCCTTCAAAGTGCGAAACTTAGCCGTCGTTATTCCAAGGTTGCTGGCGGTATTGCCTTATCCGTTGCCTTAATTTGGGTCTGTCATCCCATCCAGACGCAAAGCGTCACCTACCTGTCTCAGCGGGCCGAGATCCTGATGGGTGTTTTTTATTTAATGACGCTTCTTTGTTTTATCCGCGGTACTCATTCGACACATAAGAATTATTGGTTTGCTGCCTGTATTCTGTTTTGCACGCTTGGGCAATTGGCTAAAGAGATTATGGTAACAGCGCCATTAGCGGTTCTCTTCTATGATTATGCGTTTGTTTCGTATTCTTGGAAGGAGTTATGGAGCAGACACTGGTTCCTATATCTGGGTCTTTCGTTCAGTTGGTTTTTGTTTCTGGGCACTTTTTTCTCCGATGCTGTTGTATCGAAGTCCGTCGGATTATCTTTACCGGGGATATCGCCTTGGGATTATGCATGGACCGAGCCAAGAGTGATTCTCCATTACCTTGGTCTCTGCTTTTGGCCGAAGTCTTTATGCCTGGATTATGCCTGGCCCATAGCTCGGGATCGCATCGAGATCCTGCCGTTTTTGATCGTCTTTTTCATTTTCATCGCAACCCTTCTATTATGGAGGCGCCAGCCAGCACTCGGATTTTCCGGACTTTGTTTTTTTCTGATTCTCGCTCCGACATCGAGCTTTATTCCTATTGCCGACGCCGCTGCCGAACATCGAATGTATCTTCCTCTCGCAACTGTAACGACTCTGACCGTGGTTGGAGGTTATGAAATTTTAAAATGTTTATTCGATCGGATTCAGATCTGGGACCGGGTTCGGTCATTTATTTTTTTCCTTCTTGTTTTGGGCTTAGTTGCTGGTTTGAGTGTTCAAACGATCCGGCGGAATTCGGATTACCGGAAACCGGAATGGATATGGGGTGATGTGGTTAAAAAACAACCAAACAATCCGCGAGGCTACTATAATCTGGCGACGGTATTGAGAGAACAAGGCCATCTCGAGGAAGCGACCGCCAATTATGTCCGGGCCCTTTCCATCAAGCCGGATTATGCAGATGCGCATAATAGCCTTGGTTGGATCTTGCAGCAGAAGGGGAATACTGAAACGGCTTCGTTTCATTATCACAAGGCACTGGAAAGCGATCCGAAACACTTGGAGGCCTTGAATAATCTCGGCACGCTTGCCCTGGGGCAGGGCGATATTCAAACGGCGATTGGTTATTTCTCAAAAGCGTTAAAGTTATATCCGAATAATTTCATGGCGGCGCATAATTTAAACGTGGCCAGGGAGATGCAGCTCAATCCGGGTAAGATGCCATTTCGATTTAACTATCAAGAGTCCGATCATAGCAGGGGGTAGACAACTTTTTGGCCTTAAGAAGATCGCCCTATTGACCGATAGAAATTTCAACACAAAATCTAACCGTACAAATGGAGGATCCTATGATGAAATTGAAACTTTTGTTGATTGGCGTACTCACGATAGCCCTTTTGGGAATTGCGTCCGAATCGTATGCGCTGCTTGATTACGAAATTTACACGAAGAATCGAAACAGTGAGCTCCAGGAGACACGGGATCAAGTTCGCGCCAACGGATCGGCACCCACCGGATTATTTAGCAAGGAATTTGACACGAACAAGGACGGTGTCATTGATCGGACTGAAGCCGAGGCAATTGAAACCGTCTTAGGTGTGAATGTTTCCCCGACTCCTGCGGCGACAGTTCCTCCGCCCGCGGAGAAGGAATAAACACGGTTTCCCCCAGGCGGCCGGGATCGGTACATCAGAGAAATTTGAACGAAGGGTGCAATGCCTTCATAGGGTGAAGACAAAGATACGTGCGGGATATTCTTGATGTATCCATCGGCACCATGAGTGTCAATTGCTGCCCTGTGATCGGTCGTCGAAGAAAGGAAGCCAAGTGAAATTCCATACAGAATATCTCTCCTTTCATACAAACAAACGGAGGGAATACCTCAATATTACACCCCGGATCGAGGAAATTGTTCGAACAAGCGGAATCAAAGAAGGTCTTTGCTTGGTTAATGCCATGCACATCACGGCGAGTGTCTATATCAATGACGATGAGGCGGGATTGATTCAAGATTTCGATGAATTTCTGGAAAAACAGGCCCCCTATGATGCTGCCAAGTACCGGCATCACAGAACCGGAGAAGATAATGGAGACGCCCATATCAAGCGGCAGCTTTTTGGCCGAGAAGTTGTCGTTGCAGTGACGGGAGGAAAACTCGACTTTGGTCCGTGGGAACAGATTTTCTACGGTGAGTTTGACGGCCGGAGGAGAAAACGAGTTCTCGTAAAGATTATCGGGGAATAGCATGCGTGCGGTGTTGCAGCGCGTTGATCGCGCGGTGGTCTTTGTGGAGGGCCGGGAGCATGCCGCGATCGGACGCGGTCTTCTTGTTTATCTGGGGATCCATCGTGAGGATACGGAGAAGGACAGCGACTGGATGATCTACAAAATTCTTCAAGCGAGAATTTTTGCGGATGAATCCGGTAAAATGGCGAAATCGATCTTGGAAGTTCGCGGAGAGTTGATGATTGTCTCTCAAATAACGCTCTACGGTGATTTACTCAAAGGCAACAGGCCGGATATGATCTTGAATATGAAACTCCCGGAAGCCAAGTCATTTTACGAGCTCTTTCTGGAAAAATTGAAAGCGTCATGCCCGCTCAAAATCCACAGCGGCGTTTTTGGGGCGGATATGGATATCCTCTCCACCAATGACGGGCCGATTACATTAGTGATCGATTCCTCTTCCAAGCAGTTGTCCAGACAGAATTAATTCCTGATCCTTTCCCCTGAAAAATCACCTTGACAAGAAGAATGTTTGTATATACAGTTGTCGCTGTTTTTACCTTTCTCCGATTCTGTATATACATAAGGATCTTATTTGAAATGACCATAAGTTCATCAAAAGCTATAAAACAAGCCAAGACGGGTCAAAGTTCTTTACCCCGTTTCAAAAACTCTCGGTGTCGGGACAGTAAACTCATTTCAATTAGAATTCCGGAAGATATGCTCAGCCGACTTCGGCATGTCTCTGAAAGGCGAGATGGTTTGGGATACCAGAGCCTTATTAAGGCATTTATTTCTAAAGGGTTAGAAACTTATGATTCCAAGGCCGACATTCCTGTTTCATCGAAAGAAGCAATCTCTCCGTGTCTTCCGTCGTCCCATGCGGTCTTCCGGCAGGTATTAAGAGCGATTGATACTCCGATGATAGCGAAAAAGAGGAGACGGCAAAAGGAACGTGTGGATTTTACCGACTCGAAGGTCATTCTGGATGACATCCGTAACTTGGCAAAGTCGCTTGAGTCCTACCAGGAGTATTTTGCCGGGAAGACGTTTTTGATTACTGGGGCCTTTGGATTCTTGGGGCGGTATATGGTTTATTTGCTGAAGTGTCTCAACGAGGAAATTCTCGAAAAAAAAACAGCGGCACTTCTCTTGGATAATTTTGTGACGGGCTATGAGCAAAGTGTGCTTTCAGACGAGAACCTGGTTTTTTATAGACACGATGTGGTTAAGCCTTTTAAAACAGACCAACCGTTGGATTACATCATTCACGCCGCTGGCATTGCTTCGCCGGTTTATTACACAAAATTTCCGATTGAGACCTTGGATGTCGGAACGATCGGAACCAGAAACATGTTGGATTTGGCGTATCAGAAAAAAGTCAAAAGTTTTCTCATGATGAGC
>JAMWDC010000126.1 GCA_023819025.1 Candidatus Omnitrophota bacterium
CAAAAAAGTCGTCCTTGGCCCTGGTCCCTGTCGAAGCTGAAATCTTTGATGAGACGTTGCCGGGTATTTGCCGGCCGATCGGCAGGGTCCATCCCATTAGCCAGACGGTCGATGAAATTTGCGGCGTATTTGAACGTCTGGGTTTTGAAATCGTCGACGGACCGGAGATCGAGACGGAATTTCATAATTTCACAGCCTTGAATATCCCCTTGGATCACCCTTCACGGGATACCTTTGATACGTTTTATACAGAGACCGGTCAACTGTTGCGATCTCAGACATCGACCGTTCAAGTCCGCATCATGCAAAGCCGCAAACCCCCGCTTCGTATTGTGGCTCCCGGGCGTGTCTATCGTCCCGATGCGGTGGATGCGAGTCACTCGTTCATGTTTCATCAAATTGAAGGTCTGATGGTGGATGAGAAGACCACCTTCAGCGATCTCAAGGGGATCCTGCTTGTTTTTCTTCGGGAATTATTCGGCAAAGATGTCAAATGCCGTTTCCGCCCCCATTTTTTCCCGTTTACGGAGCCGAGTGTGGAAGTCGATATCCGTTGGGGTAAAGGGTGGCTCGAGATCTTAGGCGCCGGCACCGTGGATCCGAATGTTTTTGATGCGGTAGGGTATGATGCCAAGGAGGTCCAGGGATTTGCGTTTGGCTTAGGGGTCGAACGGATTGCCATGCTCCGACATTCAATTCGGGATATCCGGCTTTTTTATGAAAATGATTTGAGATTTCTGAAGCAATTTTAATGGCACAGGAAAGAGTTATCGTGTTTCGAATATGAAAATTAGCACCAATTGGCTCAAAGAGTTTGTGAAATTTTCCCCGCCGGTTGAACGGATCGCAGAGCGCTTAACCATGTGTGGTCTGGAAATCAAGGACATTCGGCCGAGTCCGGCTCACGGGGATATAATTTTTGAGACCGAAGTGACAACCAATCGTCCGGACTGGTTGTCCCATTTGGGAGTCGCTCGTGAGATCGCCGCGGTTGAAAATCTCTCACTAAAGCTTCCGGATACGATCGCTGCCACAAACCGCCCCCTGCCATCGGGATGGAGGATTCATCTCAAGGAGTTGGACGGGTGTCCTTATTATACGGGAGTTTTAATTGAAGGGATTCAGTGGTGCGATTCGCCGGATTTCATGAAGGCACGTCTGGAGGCGTGCGGTCTGCGATCGATCAACTTGATTGTCGATATCACAAATTATGTCTTGCTTGAGATCGGTCAACCCCTTCATGCGTTTGATGCGGACTTGCTTCAAGGAAAAGAAATTCAGATCCGCCGTGCCAAATCGAATGAAAAGATGGAGGCCATTGATAAGTCGGTTCTGACTTTTCAATCCGAGGATCTTGTCATTGCGGATCATGATCGTTCCGTTGCCTGTGCCGGGATCATGGGAAGTTCGAATAGCGAAGTGAGTGAGAAAACCCGGAATATTTTTCTGGAGTCGGCATTTTTTAACCCTCGCTGGATCCGATTCAGCTCGCGGCGGTTAGGCTTAGCAAGCGAATCCTCGTATCGATTTGAGCGTCGCGTGGATCCGGAAGGTGTCGACATGGGCCGTGACCGGGCTCTCGAACTCATCCAGAGATATGCAAAGCCGCGTTTTATCAGCGGTGTCATCAAGTCGGGCGAGAGGCCCATGACGGTGCGGCAGCGGATTCATCTCAATGCCGCGGCAGTGGGGAAAGTTCTCGGGGTGGATATCAAGGCGAGCGAAATTTTCTCGATCCTCAACCGGCTCGGCCTCGACGTGAAGCCTTTAGGATCGAACAGCTGGAGTGTAGGAATTTCATCGTACCGGTCCGATCTAACCCGGCCGATTGATCTGATTGAGGAAATCGCCCGGATTTATGGCTATGAGCATATCCCGGCGACGTTACCCGAGCGGGCACCGTTGTGCGTATCGGAGAATGTGTACCGGAAACTTGAGCGGAAGACACGCCAATTTTTTTCAGGACTGGGCCTGTATGAGACTGTTACATTCAGCCTAGTATCGGAGCAAGGGCTTGATACCGGAGACGCCCCGAGGGATTATGTGAAAATTATCAATCCCCAGAATAAAGATCTATGCTGGATGCGACCGGTTTTGTTTCCGAGTCTGCTCAATGTGATCCAAAAGAATGCCAACTTTGGTGCCAAACAGGTTGCGGTATATGAGGTGGCGAACATTTATAGGCAGTCAACAGCGGGGAAACATCCGGTTGAAGAACGGTCTGTCGGGATTGGGCTTTATGGACATTGGCAAGTCAAAAGCTGGAAAGATCCTGAAAGAGATGTGACTTTTTATGATTTAAAAGGTCTGATCGAAAGCTATCTCGCGATCCTCGGAATTGAAAGCGTGCAATTCCGCGAGATGAATCACCCGGCATTAACTCCTGTAGGTGCTGAGGAGATATGTATTGATCACGAGATTCTGGGGTTCTTGGGAGAGATTCACCCGAGGGTTCGAAGCCAGTGGGACTTGAAGTCTCCTGTTTATTTTGCGCAGCTATCCCTAGAGAAACTTTCAAAGTTTGTCCGATGGTTAAAGCCCTTAAACGATCTTCCGCGTTTTCCAGCCATTGAACGCGATCTGTCTTTAATGGTACCCGATGCAATTAAAGCGGGTGAGATTGCCAAGGCAATTCAAACACGGAAGCCTGGATTGATTCAAAAAGTTGAATTATTTGACCTCTTTCGAGGTGGGCGTATTCCTAAGGGATACAAGAACTTATCCTTTCGGATTTACTATCAATCCATGGAGAAAACTTTGGTTTCTGAGGATATTCAAAGCCTTCATGAGGAGATTGGAAGGGCTTTGGTAATTAAATTTCAAGGTTCTTTTCAAGACAGTCGATAAGATGTATACTATTATATCCCTGGGTTGTGCGTGATTGGGATCATATATAGAACCAACACTATTGTGTCGGGAGTCGATAGATTCCCACCTGGAGCTAGGGTTCTCCGAGAAGGTTCCACACGGCAACTTGGGGATTTTTGTTTGTGACGTCTCAAGATTCGATGTCGCCTGAGTTCTATGAAAAAGAAAGCTGCCGAACCCGTTTCTGAACTGTTCCCTCCTGTTCCTGATATGGATCACCCCGATTCAGGTCCCGACGTACCCTTGGCACTCCGCATGCGTCCCAGGAATCTTGATGAGGTCGTAGGGCAAGATCATCTTTTGGGGCCTGGAAAATTGCTACGCCGAACGCTCCAATTAGATCGTTGGACATCTCTGATATTCTATGGACCTCCGGGTAGCGGTAAGACCACGCTGGCACAAATTATTTCCCGAGCGACGAAGGCCCGTTTTGTGAGAGTCAATGCCGTGACCTCCAATGTTTCAGTTTTGCGGTCTGTGATGGATCAAGCGGTCAAGTTAAAACAATCGCAAGGTCGGAAAACAATCCTTTTCATTGATGAAATTCATAGGTTTAATGTGGCCCAGCAAGATGTATTGATGCCGGATGTAGAAAGCGGGAACATTGTTCTTATTGGTGCCACCACGCACAATCCCTGTTTTGCAATCAATGGGCCCCTCTTATCCCGTTCCTTGGTTTTCGAACTGAGACCCTTGGACGAGAGGGATTTGATTCGTATCGTAGAGTCGGCCATTCGGGATGAGGCACGGGGTTTTGGGAAACTTAAAATTCAGATCGACCCCGAGGCTTTACAGCATATCGCAAAAAGTTCGGCCGGTGATGCCCGCCGCGCCTTGAATGCCTTGGAGGTCGGCGTTCTCACAACACCTCAGGACCCTGATGGGCGCATCCATTTCAGCGCGAAGGTGGCTGAAGAGTCTTGCCAGCGTAAGATTGTCTATTATGATGGAACCGAGGATTATCACTACGATACGGCAAGTGCGTTTATCAAAAGCATGCGCGGATCGGATCCAGACGCAGCGATTTATTGGCTTGCGAAGATGCTCTATGCAGGCGAGGATCCCCGGTTCATTATCCGCCGTATTTTGATCTTCTCAAGCGAGGATATTGGTAACGCGGACCCCCAGGCAATCCTGCTTGCGTCGGCGGGGATGCAGGCCATTGAATTCGTCGGAATGCCCGAGGCACGAATCATTTTAGGACAGTTGGTCACTTATATGGCCACGGCCCCAAAAAGTAAGGCGAGTTATTCGGCAATTGAAAGTGCGCTCGAAGACATCAAGACTGAAAAGATCGAGGAGGTCCCTGATCACTTACGTGATGCAAGTTATCAAGGTGCAGAAAGACTTCAGCATGGCCATCATGCACCTGCCAACAGCGGCTACGTTCCAAAGTCAAAGAAGGTATCCTACTACCACCCCACGGACAAAGGTTTCGAGCAAGAGATCCGCCGACGATTGAAACTTACGTAGTCCCCTCCGATTCATACGGTTGTTCCAAACTGGCGAAATTTTACGCCGATTTTCCGCCTTTAAACAATGATTATTGTTGATCAATATTGCTATTCATTTTGTGGCACGAGATTTAAAATTTGATATTTTGATACATTTTAAACATTTATGAGAACACAAGTTATAAAAAATGTTGATTTTGATTAGACTTTTTATGAATTACGAGGTATCTTCTTCAATGGTGTAAGTACACGGCCGCGAGGCTTAACCAATGATACAATATAAGTTAAAGACCAAGAGAGTTGGCGAAGTCGACATTTTCGAATTTTGGGGCGAGTGGGATGCTTCATTCGCAGTACGGTCCGCGGCTGCAATCCGAGACGTTTTTTCTAAACAGAAGTCTAAGGTTGCATTCTTAAATCTTCTTTGGCTGTATCGCCCCCGCTCATTTGATATTGATCGACTGCTTGAAAACCCAGCAATGATTCAAAAGACTGGTCTGCTCACAATGCCCGGGTCTGACTTGTCCGGACAACCACCCGCGAATGCAAGCGGATCCTGCCAGTTTTTTACCAACATATCCAGTGCCGTGCGCTACTTCGAGCGTGAACTTGCTGATCACGTTTCCAATCTCTCGCCCGGAGTTGAACGGCGGAATTTCATTCGTCTCAAGACGGTATTGCCACTTCATTTCTCATGCTTGAAGGGCCGGGAACAGCGGATTGATTTTTTTGCGGTGGTCACAAATTTAAGCGAAGGAGGATTATTCGCAGAGTTCATTGAGTCAGTTTCCGAGGACCGGATGAAACGATACCTTAGCCCTCTAGATCAGCAATTACTCGATCTTAATATTGATATGGTTGATGGTCAGGAACCCTTAACCATGCGTGGGCGATTGATCCACGGAAGTATTTCGGACGGGGCCATTGGGGTTGAATTTTGTAATCATACCTCAAATCAAACGGACCGGATTTCGGATTGGGTCGAGCAGCATTTAATGGCTCATGCCCCGTCCGGTGGTGAATGCTAGGGTTCGTCCAGCTTTGATGGGGATCCGGTCGGGCCTCTAGGCTTTGATGGCTTACATTCGTAATGAATGTTGGGCAGAAAGGGAGGGGCAATATGAGTAAGTTGAAAGTAAGTACTCGAGAAATTGGGAGTGTTTGTGTCTTCGATCTTGAGGGAAATCCAACTCAAGAAATGGTCCAGGAAATTGCATGGAAGATTCAACGGAGTATTCGCCGCCATCGCCTCCAACGGGTAATCTTGAATCTTCAGCGGTTACCTTCGTTGGATCCGCTGGGCCTCAGAAAGCTCATTGCAGCATGCATACGGCCCCGTCAGAGCCTGATTTATGGTGTTTCCCAGGGGTTGGTCAACTTTCTTGACGATACGTACTTGCCGCGCAATGTGCGAATTTGCATGAATGAAAAAGAGGTTGCCGAGGATCTGGGACCATTTCTTTTGGAAAAAGATCGGGACAAAGAAGTTTCAGCGGCACCTGAAGTGAACCGGCAGGATACCATCGGTTATCAGTTAGAACGCCGACGTAGTAAGCGTATGCATGTGGCAATTCCGTTGGAGCTCAAAATCTTCACGGAGGGTGCGTCTGATCCGATCGTAACGCGTGCAATTGCAACGAACATTAGTGAAGGCGGCCTCTTTGCAGAATTCCTGGATCTAGAGTTTGCTAAAAGGTTGGAGTCCCTTGGTTCCATGGTCGGTTATAAGGCTGAGATAAGGATTTTCCCGAGCGCCAATTTTCCCGAAGAGTATCAGATCGAAGGGAAAATACGGCGTAAGGAATTGCGAAAAAAGCAAGTCGGGTTAGCCATTGAATTTGTAGGTTAATCGCAACCGGACTGGTACAGGGTATCGCAGGATGTTTATGGAAACGGGATCACCCTCCCTGCCCCGGTGCGAATGATGTGCCAGCCAGGCTACAATTTTGTCTGTGGCAAAATCGCGATTGACATTCCTGGTTCTTTGTGATATAGCTATGTCTTACTTGGAGACTTACGGGTCTCTACCTCACCTATAGAGGCCCTCAGCCCAATAGATCCCCACGAGGCTGAGGGCCTCTTTTTTATGTCTCTTGATGGATGAATCGGATTGCTATATTATGAGGTGGTTTAATGAACAGCGTTGTGGATCAGCAGTCCGGATTGATCAATATCAAATTCTATCGATTTTTAAAACTGCGCAATCGAAATGTATGACAAAGACATAAGATTTAGTGACAAACGAGTCGATGAAAGTT
>JAMWDC010000127.1 GCA_023819025.1 Candidatus Omnitrophota bacterium
CTGCGATGTGGTCCTGTCTTGCAACCACTTATGGCGAGCATCAGAGTCACCGAAATTATTAGGCGCATGTATAAAGTGTAATTTACATTTTGTAACTTACAATCTATAAAATTTAACGGCAAAGTCGATCAGTTTTTGAAACTTTTTTTATCAATTACTATCAATTGTGGTACTTGAAAAATCTTGACACAACATGTGGAATCTTTCGATAGACGTTTTTCTTTAAGCAGCTCAGCATTCGCGACGATAAATTGTACCGAAGCACTTCTATTTCCAAAGGAGCGGCTTATGACGTACGAAGAACTTGTGGATTTAAAATTTCATAAGGGTCTTTCGACGTGTGCTCTTGTCCGCCTTTTCCCTGATGAAATTGAACGAGTAAGCGAGGTAGCCTTGCTGGAGGTGCCCGACGCAACCCTCAAGGCGATTATTCCTGAGCCGCGAAAATTAAACCGTCTGATGCGGTTAAAGAAGAGATTTTTGGGGAAGGGGCAAGAATAGCGTCGTGAAGTAAAACTTTACGGAGTTCTAAAACTACTTTGAGGCAAAAACACCCATCTTTCTAAACTTTTGATATCGTAAATCCGGCAGATCCTTCTTAGGAATATCTTTCAGTTCTTCTAAAGCCTGATTGATCACCTTTCGAATATTTTCAGCCGTCGTTTCAAAATCTCGATGGGCCCCTCCAAGCGGTTCCGGTATGATCATATCAATCACATTTAACTGCAAAAGATCGTCGGCAGTCAATTTTAAAGCCGAGGCGGCATCCGGCGTGCGAGACGGTTCTTTCCATAAAATCGCTGCACACCCCTCCGGAGAAATCACTGAATAATAGGCATTTTCCAGCATATACACCCGATCGCCAACGCCGATTCCCAAAGCCCCCCCGCTTCCTCCTTCACCAATCACGATCACAATGATCGGGACGGCTAAGTCGGAAATCTCCCGAATATTATAGGCAATCGCTTCGGCTTGTCCGCGTTCCTCGGCACCGATTCCTGGATAGGCCCCCGGTGTATCGATAAAACATAGAATGGGCAATCCGAATTTCTCGGCCAGTCTCATGACGCGGATGGCTTTTCGGTAACCTTCCGGGTGAGCACTTCCAAAACTTCTTAAGAGATTCTCTTTCGTATCGCGGCCTTTCTGATGTCCCACGATACAAACAGGCTGTTTCCCGTTCCATCTAGCAAAGCCAGTAATAATCGCTCGGTCATCACAGAAGTGTCGGTCTCCGTGAAGTTCGATAAAATCTTCGGTGAGGTATTTGACATAGTCGAGTGTGTAGGGCCTGAGGGGATGTCGCGCCACTTGAACTCGTTGCCATGGAGTCAGCTGGTCAAAGATATCCTTTAATGCCTTTTCCAGTTTCTTCTCCAAACTCTTAATCTCGCCACTTAAATCAATTCCATTCTGACTATGGGCACGTAGCTCATTAATTTTTTTCTCTAACTCAACAACGGGCCTTTCAAAAGGTAAGCAGGCCTCCGCCAAATCACGGGTCCCAAGGCGGGTTTTCTCCTTCTTGATTTCCAGCGTTTCGTCTTCGGTTTTCTGAACGGTTTTTTTGGCCATTTTCTGCTCTCAATCTGTGATCAGCACCTTCGTCCCGACCGGCACGATATCAAAGAGCTCTTCAATGTCTTTGTTATACATCCGAATACAGCCTTTTGAAACGCTTTGGCCGATCGTTTCTGGCTGCGTGGTGCCGTGTATTCCCTAGACCTTAAAATCAAAGCCAAGCCAACGGGAGCCGAGGATATTTTCAGGACTTCCTGGCGGCACAACCGCACCGGCCCGATACCAAGTCGGATTTTCAATCTTATTCACAATTTCAAATTCTCCCGTGGGCGTATTATGACCCTCACCCGTAGCAACGGGATAATGCTTCATGATTTTTTCATTGAGTAAAAGTTCGAGGACATTTTCGGATTTATCGACTCGAAGGGAAAAAATCCCCTGTTGAATTTTCAATTTCATATCCGGATAAACTATGTCGTTTTTTAGACCGTTGCTCCGTTTGATCAAAGCAATGGTGGTATGATATTTCTTTGCGATATTGTGAAGGTTGTCCCCTCTTACCACTGTATGCATCACGCTATCGGGAGTTTGAAATCGTGAAAAGAGAATCTGCATATTGAGTTGTTCATACTTTTTTTGCACACGTCGCAGTTGACCGGAAGTGAGAGAATCCTTTTCGGTCCCGAGAATTTCTTCCAAAATTCCCCTGGCTTCAACATATTTCCCTTTCTGACTCAACTTATCTACCCGTTTCATCTTGGAGACTATTTCTTTCGATGGAACCGTTGCGGAAGGAGTGACTTCTTCGGCCTCGACTGAAAATGGCATCCATAACAGAAAAGTCAAAAGATATAGGATCTGCATATTAAAATCCACATGATAAAACGGCGATGGCCACCCCAAGAAAGGCACCAGCAAAAACCTCCACAGGAGTATGGCCTAGAAGTTCCTTAAGCCGCTGTTCAGGAACTTGCCCCTTTTCCGAAAATTCACTCATCATCTTATTGAGAATCCGGGCCTGCCGACCGACATTGCGACGGACGCCAGCAGCATCAAACATGGTAATCAAAGTAAAAATCAGTACAATCAAAAAAGGGAGAGTATTAAAACCATAGTAGAGCCCCACGACGGTTGCCAGACTGGCGACCGTTGCCGAGTGAGAACTGGGCATCCCTCCCGTATCAAAAAGCCAGCGAAAATTAAACCTTTGTTCGTGCCTGAATCCGCGAATGACCTTGATCAGCTGCGATATAAACCAGCTCAATAAAACCGCGACAAACGCACGTTCTTCAGCAAAAGGGTAAGTTTGAACCGTCACGGAAGAATAAATCCTATGGGATTGACAAGTGTGATGCTTTATGATTTAATTGCATATTGGGATTTCAATTATAGCATATTGCTAGTTCTGCCTACGTCGCACACTCCCATAGACGCCTAAGTCAGACTATTCCCCATAAAAAATCATTATAGGTGGGGAATTTCAAAAAGCAAGGGGCTTTTCCAATGATTGCCAAGGTACAAAGTGCTGCCGCATTGGGAATGTATGCCTATCCGGTTGAGATTGAAGTGGATGTAACTACGGGTTTGCCACAATTTATAGTCGTCGGACTGCCGGATCAGAGTATCAAAGAATCCCGAGAAAGGGTTCGATCGGCCATAAAAAATAGCGGGTATCAGTTTCCCCCAGAGAAAATTACGATTAACTTAGCGCCAGCGGATATAAAGAAGGAAGGGCCGGCTTTTGACTTGCCCATGGCCTTAGGCCTATTAGCAGCGACTGATGTCATCCCTGCAGAAAGGCTTGCACCATATCTTTTTCTTGGAGAACTTGCGTTGGATGGCTCCTTACGCCCTATTAAGGGGGCTATTGTCATTGCGGCCAGCCTTAAAAACTCCAAATCTTTTGTTGTTCCAAAGGAAAACGCCTACGAAGCCGCCATGGAAAAGGATGCGGTTATTCATCCTGTAAATAGCCTAAGCGAGGTCATCCAGTTCTTACGCGGCGAGAAGACAATCCCGCCAATCTCCTATATCGATCCCGAACGTTTTTTGGTACCCATTGAAGAACCATTGAACTTTTCAGATGTAAAGGGTCAACATTTTGCTAAACGGGCCGTTGAAATTGCCGTCGCCGGAGGCCATAACCTGCTTCTTATCGGTTCTCCGGGTTCGGGTAAGACAATGCTCGCCAGGCGAATCCCGGGGATTCTGCCCCCCATGGATTTTGAAGAAGCCCTCACCCTTACGAAAATTTATAGTGTGGCCGGGTTAACCAATGGCCGATCCGTGATTCGGGAACGACCGTTTCGATCGCCGCATCATTCCATCTCCCAAGTCGCCCTTGTCGGCGGCGGACCATGGCCACGCCCCGGCGAGGTTTCTCTTGCTCACGGCGGTGTGCTTTTTCTTGACGAATTTCCGGAATTCAAACGGGACGCCATTGAATCTTTAAGAAGCCCTCTCGAGGACGGTCAGATAACGATCTCCCGCGTAAAAATGCAAATTACCTATCCCGCCAGGATTTTACTCGTTGCTGCTATGAACCCCTGTCCATGCGGCTTTTTAAGCGATCCCCGGAGGGCCTGCCGCTGTTCGCTCAGCCAAATACAAAAGTACAAAGCCAAAATCTCTGGTCCCATTTTAGACCGGATTGACCTCCATGTTGAGGTCCCGACACTTTCTTACCAAACCCTCGCAAGCGACGAACCTGCAGAAAATTCCGAGGCCATCCGCTCCCGGATTGTACGATACCGCGAGATTCAATCCGCACGTTATCGCGATCGGGATTATAACCTCAACAGCCTCATGCGCTCGCGCGATCTCAAACAATTTGCCAAACCCGACGCTGAAGGAAGAAAACTCATGGAAATGGCCATGAGGGAACTCCACCTTTCGGCACGGGCCTATTACAAGATTTTGAAAGTTGCAAGAACTATCGCAGATCTGGCCAGCGAGGAAAATATCAAATCCGAGCACATTGCCGAAGCCATTCAATACAGGACCTTGGACCGGCAATGGTAACAACAGGGACAGGTCAACTTCGGGATTTGCCCTCAAATTTTCAGACTGTTACTGCTTTGGGATTATTTTGAAGACTTTATGTCGCGATGATAATTTTGCAACGATTTGACCTTGGATTGTCCCCTGCTTCTTGCGGCGATACCTTTGGCTGCGGCCAAGGCAGCAGCCGTTGTCGTGATGTACGGTATCTTATATTTGATGGCGGCGAGCCGGATACAAGAATCATCCTCCTGGCTTGTTTTTCCATACGGGGTATTGACGATCAACTGAATCTCTCCATTCGCAATCGCATCGACAATGTGGGGACGTCCGTACCCCATTTTGAAGATTTTATGGCACTCAATACCCCGGCGACTCAAAAATTGATGGGTCCCTTCGGTAGCAAAGATTTTAAAACCCACTTGTTTAAAAATTTTGACGGCCTCTAAAACTCCCCTCTTATCTCGGTCAGCCACGGTAACTAAAACCGCCCCTTTGAGAGGCAAAGGCGTTGAGGTCGCCTCCTGGGCTTTGTAAAAAGCCAAACCGAAGGAGTCGGCCATTCCCAAAACTTCACCCGTAGACCGCATCTCGGGACCCAATACGGGATCGACCTCCGGAAACATATTGAAAGGAAACACGGCTTCTTTGACGCCAAAATGAGGAAATATCTTTTGGGTAAGGTTCAGGTCTGATAATTTCTTCCCCAGCATAATCTGTGTTGCGCATTTTGCCATGCCAATATTGCAAACTTTCGAAACAAGAGGCACGGTTCGGGACGCTCTTGGATTCGCTTCTAAAATATAGACCTTGTCATCCGCAATGGCGTATTGGACGTTGATCAATCCGACGACCTTCAGTTCGATCGCGATTTTTTGGGTATATTCATAAATCGTCTTGAGGTGTTTCGGGGAGATCGACACGGGAGGTATCACGCAGGCCGAATCGCCGGAATGCACGCCAGCCAGCTCAATGTGCTCCATCACCGTGGGGACAAAGGCATCGGTTCCGTCGGCAATGGCGTCGGCTTCGCATTCGATCGCATTCACCAAAAATTTATCGATGAGGATAGGGCGTTCTGGAGAGACATCGACCGCAGCCGCCACATATTGTCTCAACATTTCCTCATCCTGAACAACCTCCATGGCCCGCCCGCCCAAAACATACGACGGCCGGACCATCAAGGGATAGCCGATTCTCTGCGCGATCTCTAAGGCCTCCTCCAAAGTGCTCGCCATGCCGGATTCGGGCTCAGGAATCCCGAGCTTGTCCATCATCTTCCGAAAACGATCCCGATCCTCTGCCAAGTCGATCGTCTCCGGTGTCGTCCCAAGAATCCTGACGCCCTCCGATGCGAGCTCATTGGCTATATTCAGAGGTGTCTGCCCTCCGAACTGAACAATGACACCCTCTGGTTTTTCTTTCTCGTAAATACTCAGTACATCCTCGACCGTTAATGGCTCAAAATAGAGCTTGTCGGAAGTATCATAGTCCGTCGAAACCGTCTCCGGATTGCAGTTCACCATGATGGATTCATAACCTGCTTCACGAATCGCAAAGGCCGCATGCACACAACAATAGTCAAACTCAATTCCCTGCCCGATCCGATTCGGCCCACCACCCAAGACCATGATTTTTTTTCGGTTACTGACCTCCACGCGGTCCGGGGCGTTGTATGTAGAATAATAATAGGAAGCCTTTTCCACGCCGCTTACCGGAACCGCATCCCAGCATTCCACCACCCCAAGAGACACCCGCTTGCTCCGGATTTCCTTTTCTTGAATCCCCAGAAGTTGTGCAAGATATTTATCCGCAAAGCCGTCCTTTTTGGCGCGAATAAGAAGGTTGTCCGGAATCAGCCGTCCTTTGTATTTAAGAATCTCTTCCTCAAGTTCTACAAGTTCCTTCATCTGTTGAAGAAACCAGGGTTTGATGTGGGTCCGCTCATAGAGGGTTTGGATATCCGCGCCCTTGCGTAAGGCTTCGTACATGATAAATTGCCGTTCGCTTGTCGGTCCAAACAGCATCTGCATCAGCTCGTCGAGG